>JBEDEY010000266.1:0-2976 GCA_041175425.1 Bacteroidota bacterium
CGCTTGAAACTCATCAGGTAGTACCCCAGCCAAACAACTGAAAGCAATTGAGATAAGTACTCCAGCCATCCTTGCTCGGTACTTCGGGCCACATATTCTATTCCCTGTTGGACAAACAGTAGAAAAAATAGGCTGGTAGCAGCGTGTAAAATGAAAACGAGGTGATCAATGTACCAATAGTGCTTTCTCCTGAAAAAAACCAATTTGGAAATCAAAGCCAATATGGGCAAGGTGATCAGTAGAAGCTGTGGCAATCGTCTGACCACTTCTTTCCCCAGTGCACTGGTGAAGCTCGTAGAATCCCCATATTTTTCCTTCACCTCATAAAACTTCTCTACAAAGCGAAGTTCGAGCGCTGACACCCGGTCCTTTGGAGCGAGAGAATCTTGATTGGCTTTAAATTCTTGAAAACTCTCAAACTCTGTTTGAATAAGCTCCCCGTCCTCGCTATTTCCTGCTGCTGCCAAGCCTTCATTCACCCCGTCAAAAAATCCCATTGCTGCTCCTTCAGAAGAGGATTGCTGCACCTGAGACGGAAGCTTAAAGCTAGGAGAAGTATCTAGGGTTGGAATGACCAAATAATTGATCACTAAGAAATAAATGGCAGAAGTAAACAGGTAAAATCGAACTGGGTTGACATAAGAGGTACGCTTTCCTTCCAAATAAGCAAGCGTAATCGCTCCAGGTTGAGAAAGCATAAGCCGAATGGAACGGAGAAATCTCCCATCGTAGTTAAAAAACTCACCAAAAAACACGAGTAAAAGCTCCCCTACCGACTGTTTCAAAGGCAGCTTTTGCTGCCCGCATTGCTGGCAAAAGTTCCCTGACAAGGGTTCATCGCAATTGAGACAGGTAGGATTGGGTTGCTGGTTCATCAGTTCAAAAATATGAAAATGCTATGATTATCCGCAATTATGCCAGTGGCATAAAGTGGGTGTTTAATACTGCGGATAATCGTCCACAGACAAAGGTCGACAGCCTACTTAAATGATTCTCAAACCTTGTTTTCTTTGGTTAGTGTTGAAAAAGCGGAGAATCTCAAAAATTGAAAAGGTTCTATGAATCTTTAGTTGAAGGTCACAGTACCAATTCTTTGGAAAAATTAGCAAAGCTCCCTACTTGGACTCAAGGGCAAGCCGCCCTTTAAGTAAAACAGGGATGAATTAATTACACAAAACCCTATATTTAACTATTCTGCATTCCTGAATCTATAAAATTTAACCCAAATGAAAACCTACCCAAGCATATTCAATGATGTGATTGGCCCGGTCATGCGAGGCCCTTCGAGTTCACATTGTGCTGCATCCATCCGGATTGGGCGGATATGCCGCGACTTGATGGATGGGGACATCCAAGAGGTGTATGTGGAATTTGACCCCAATGGCTCACTAGCCACTACACACAAGGGGCAGGGATCCGACATGGGATTGTTTGGGGGATTTTTGGGTTGGGAAGCCTACGAGGAGCGCCTTCCAGAGTACCTGATCGCCATTGAAGAAGCCGGTATCCAAGTAAAAATCGATATCCATCCCATAGGTGCTACCCATCCGAATACCTACAAACTCACGCTAACGAATAAAAAAGAGACCCGGGAACTGACCGCCATTTCTACGGGCGGAGGGATGATTGAAATTCTTGAAATTGATGGTGCCCAGGTGTCTATGGCTGGGGATTTTTACCAGACCCTAGTTTACGTCAACTCCCCAGGTAAGGTCTTGGAGTTTATTGAGACCTCCATGCCTTGCGATGAGATCGCGCTGCGAACAGGCAAATCCACCTTTATCGAAATCAAGGCCAACCAATTTCTAACTGCCGAAATCTGCACGCAGCTGCTCCAGATGGAGGAGGTGCTATTCATTAAAAAGATCAACCCAGTACTTCCAGTCATGTCCCGAAAGGGCTTGGAGGTACCCTTCATTACCTGCGAAGAAATGTTGGCGTTCAATGCGGACAAAAACCACGCTCTCTGGGAACTGGCAGTGGATTACGAAAGCATGCGCGGGAATATTTCGAGAGCCGAGGTTTTTGAAAAGATGCGAAGCATTGTGCAGATCATGCAAAACTCCATCGACCTTGGATTGAAGGGAACGAAGTACGCAGACCGAATTTTGGGTCCTCAATCCCTTGGATTTCAGAAGCAGCTAGAGGACAAAAAGCTGGTGGAAGGCGATATCCTGAATCAAGTAATTCTCTATACCTCTGCCATGATGGAAGTCAAAAGTTCGATGGGCGTCGTGGTAGCGGCCCCAACAGCTGGGTCCTGTGTAGCACTACCAGGTGCCATCATCGGGATCAGCAGAGGACTTTCCTTGCCTGAAGATGAAACGGTCAAAGCGATGCTGGCAGCTGGTATCATTGGGGTGTTTATTGCCGCTCATGCCACCTTTGCCGCCGAAGTAGGAGGCTGTATGGCAGAATGCGGTTCTGGTTCGGGCATGGCCGCAGCAGGCATTGTGGAGTTGAAAAAGGGGACGCTAGACCAATCCCTTGGAGCTGCCTCTATGGCCTTGCAATCTTCGCTGGGCATGATTTGCGACATGATCGCTGACCGAGTGGAAGCCCCCTGTCTGAATCGAAATGTGATGGCAGCCACCAATGCGATTTCTTGTGCAAACATGGCCTTGTCTGACTACAACCATTTGATTCCCTTGGATGAGGTCGTGGAAACCATGAAAAAAGTAGGAGATGCCATCCCGAATACCTTGCGTTGCACCGGGCTCGGGGGATTGGCGATTACCAAAACAGCTAAGAAGATTGAGGCTATGTTGAACCAACAGGAACAAGAAGCCAACAAGACCTTTTTTAAGGTCTGCTGATTTTCCTACCTATACGACACGATTAAAAGACCACTACACCTACTTCTTCTATGCTAATTTTTGTTTGGGTTTCCTTAATTCTATTGGCCGTTTGGTTCTCCTTTGTATTTATCAAAGATTACTTGGCGCACCGATCCCAACTTGAAAACTCAAGTTGGCT
>JBEDEY010000267.1:0-5025 GCA_041175425.1 Bacteroidota bacterium
GTCCTGCCTCAACTCCTCTGGGAATCGTTCGATGGCATAGCGTAAAGCAGTGCGTGGGAGGGAACTGTAGTGCTTTTTTAGGAATTCATTCGCTACCTCAAAATCCCGTTTGCCAATCTCTCTAATCATCCAGCCGACGGCCTTATGCATCAGGTCATGGGGATGGGTTTTAAGTTGCTCCGCTAAGGCCAAGGCATCGCTAAACTCTCCTTTTCTGATCCAATAGAAACTGCTGATCATGGCCACGCGCTGCCTCCAAAGTGAGGGTGAGTTAGCCAGGCTGAAAAATAAATCCTTTTCCCTTTTCCAATAATAGGCGCCCAAAATCTGGTAGCAGGAGCTGTCTACCAAATCCCAATTGTTGATAAAGTCTAGGTGGTCCAGGTAAAAATTAACAAACTCTTCTCGGAGTGATTCACTTCGGGTTTTTTCAAATTTGTAGACCAGAGCTAAAAGTCCCGTCAACCGCATCTCGTGGTAGGGGTGTTGAACCAACTCAGAAAGTTGAGCCAAACTAGCATCCTGAGCGATTGACTTAGCGATTTTTCGCTGCTCTGGCACGGGTACTCCCAAAAAGACATCCCCTTCTCCATAACCACCCGGCCCTGTTTTAAAGTAGTGCTGCAGGTGGGCGGCTTTTGCTGGAATCCCCTTTTGCTGTAGGCTCAGCAGAATCTGTTCACAAAAAGTACTCATTTTGTAAAACAAGTCAGGGCAGTTTCAATGGCTCTGTCGACTGTTTTGTCACCTGCTGCATCAAACTTTTTGAGGGGTCTGTTGGCCAAGATAGCGTTGAGACTGAGCACTTCGTGGCCCAAAAGCTCTCCCAGGGCATAGTAGCCTGCGGTCTCCATCTCAAAGTTGGTTAAGTAACGGCCTTGTACCCGTAGCGCGGCAAGGCGCTCGATCATGTGTTCAAAACGGGGCTTTAGTCGTACTTCACGGCCTTGAGGTGCATAAAATCCCGGGCAGGTGAGCGTCACCCCACGCAGGATTTCAGGGCTAAGTTTGTTCAACAGGAGCGTAGAAGCAGCTGCTTGATAGGGCTGGAAAGAAAGTCCAAGTTCGGCTTGAATTGCTTGAGCAAGGTCTTGCGTTCCGGAAAGTGGAGGGTAGTAGGCCATCAGCGTATCCATGCCAATTGCCAGTTCGGAAGCCAGCAAGGTGCCCGTCGGGATGTCTTTTTGAAGGCTTCCCGAGGTGCCGATACGAATGATCTGTAAACTGGTTTTTTGTGATTTGACTTCGCGTGTCTGCAGGTCTACATTGACTAGCGCATCCAGTTCGGTCATCAGGATTTCAATGTTATCCGTGCCCATCCCGGTGCTGATCACGGAAACTCGCTTTCCATTCTTCCAACCCGTATGCGTGATGAACTCTCGGTTTTGGAGTTGGAAGTCGATTTGGTCCAAGTGCCGAGATACGGTAGGCACGCGGTCTGGATCACCTACGGTGAACACTAGGTTGCTTAGCTGCTCTGGCCGAAGGCGCAAATGGTAGACGCTACCATCCGGGTGGAGGATGAGTTCCGTTTCAGGAATTTGACGCATCTCCAGAAACTTTTTGCATCAGTTCTTTGGAAGGACTGCGGTGTAGCCCTTTGAAGGGGTTGTATCCGTTTGTATTTTTTTGGTAGTAGCCCGTGCCGTCGTAGTGTCGCTTTTCAGGATGTTCTTTGCACTTGGCTGAGCAAGCGCCTTGAAGTTCCCAACCACAGGTTTCACAGATGGCGAGGTGCTCGTTGCAACTTGGATTGGCGCAGTTGACCATGCGGTCCGAAGCGGTTCCACACACATGGCAGGAAGAGACGATCGTGGGATTGACTGTATTTACCTCCACGGCGATGCGGTTGTCAAAGACGTAGCATTTGCCTTCGAAGTCTTCGCCTCCGGCTTCCATGCCGTATTTGATGATACCTCCGTGAAGCTGGTATACATCTTCAAATCCTTGTTCCAGCAGGTAGGCTGAAGCTTTTTCGCACTTGATGCCTCCGGTACAGTAGGTGAGTACCTTTTTATTTTTGAGGTGTTCGAGTTCCTTCACCTTTTCGGGAAAATCCCGGAAGTTGTCGATGTCTAGGGTAATCGCATTTTTGAATCGTCCCAGTTCGTGCTCGTAGTTGGAGCGCACATCGAGGATCACCACATCTTCTTGGTCCTTGAGTTGCTTAAATTCTTCCGGCTCCAGGTGCTTCCCTGTTTTCACGTTGGGATCGAGGTGGCGGAGGGAGGAATGCACGATTTCCGGTTTGTAGCGCACGTGAATCTTTGCAAAGGCATGACTCTCGTGGGTGTCTATTTTGAATTCTGTCTTGGCAAAGCGCGGGTCAGCCTGAATGTAGGCCATGTAGGCATCGCAATCTGCAGCTAGACCAGAAACTGTTCCATTGAGCCCTTCATCGGAAATGATGATTCGGCCTCGGATGTTGTTTGTTACACAGAAGAGGTGGTGTTCTTCCCGGTATTCTTCAGGATTGCAGATGTCTGCGTAGCAGTAGTACAGCAGAATGCGGTAGGGTTTGTTTGTGTTTTCCATAACTATAGCCCTGTTTCGGCAGGGTGTTTTTAGAGTATCAAGTCGCTAGTATCAAGTATCAAGACACTTCTAGAAGCAAGATGCAAGAGCCAAGAAATTAGACTAAAGGAGTATCAAGTATCAAGAGCCGAGAGGCAAGAAGCGAGACTAGAATCCACGTGTACACTAGAAACTAGTTTTCCTCAGTTCTTCATTCTTCTATCAGCGTTCGATGTTCGACATTATTTTCAGTTTCGTACTTCGTATCTCGTACTTCCTACTTTGTACCTCGTACAATCATTTTATCTTCGAAGCTGGATTACCAAATACGGTTTCGTTTTTTCCAACGGAGGAGATCACTACAGAGCCGGCACCTACGCGGGCACCTTTCCCGATGCGGACACCGGAGACGATGGTCACGCCCGAACCGATAAATGCGCCTTCTTCCAAGACCACATCGGCATTGATGATCGATCCTGCGCCTACTTGTACGTAGTCTTCCACGGTCACTTTGTGGTCGATGATGACTCCGGTGTGGAAAATGCAGTGACTTCCAACCTTTGCCCCAGCACCCACAGTCACCTGTGCATTGATAAAGTTGCCATGTCCTAGTGCGGCATCTGTGGAGATGTAGGCACGCTCATGGATGGCATTGATGGGTTGCATCTTCCTGTCTTCCAGCAGAAGTTCTACCAAGAATTTGCGGTATTTGGTATCGTCCACCGCGACAAAGGCCTCGGTTTTTTTACCAATCAACTTTAAGAATCCCTCGTCTTCGGTACCGCCGAGCACAGGGACGTTATTGATTTCGGTGCCATGAAGGCTGCTGTCCTCATCTAGCAATCCATACACAATCACTTGATTGCTATTGAAAATTTCTAGCGCGGGATGGGCGATGCCTTTGGCGCCGAGGATGATGACGGGTTTGTCCATGTGTCAGGAAGTGGTAAACATTGCAAAAATACAGGAATTGTGGCGTTTGTCCAACGGTTCATTTGGAAGGGCTACGAAGCAGGCTTTGACCGATTTTGCAGGAAAGGCATTTTTGAGCACTGCAATACCTTCGGTACAGCTCGAGCATGCCTTGGGAATCAAAGGCCGTTTCTGGAATCCATGCATGACGCACAAACTTTCGTAGTACGTAGTTTTGCTCGGCAGGGAGGCTTTGAAGTAGGGAAAAGCAACGGTCTTTCCACTCCTCTTGGTCGTGGAATTCCCCATGGGCAAACCAGATGGGCAACACAAAATTGATGGCTAAAAGCTGCACACTTTGCTCTGAGAGACCATTTGAAGTGACTTTGCTACTGGGCTTCCCAAAGGTGTAATGCTGCCGCCAATAGGGGGAAGGCGGTGTTTGGAATATTTTTTTGAAGGAGGTGAGGTCTCCAGATTCGCCTAAAATTGTGGAGAGCAAATGCGGGGCTTGTACCAATACCGTTGCCAGCTGCGCGAGTCGTAGGGTTGGAAAGTTGGCTGGGCGGGCACCCAAAAAAGTCCAATGCTGTCGGGTAAGCCCTTTTGTCCAGCCGTATTTTTTCTGATAAAAATCATGGTCTTTTTTGAGTTGCAGGACGTAGGAATCCTCCGAATCCTCCGGGAGCAAACCAGCTTGTCCCAAGAGCATGGCCTCCAGGTGCTGCAGCTGCTCTCGGTGCCGTTTGAGCAAGGTGTAGGGAAGAAGTTGCCCCAACTCCTCCATGGGCAGGCGATTGGTATGGTAGCCAAAGCAGCGAAAAAGCCAGCGGTAAGCCGTTTCCTCCCAATCCCCCTGAGTAGCTTCAAGGATAGCCAGGACCCCCTGCGATTTTTCGTAAAGGCGCTCGACCAGCGCTTTTTCTGAAGCGGAAAAGCGAAGAATTTCCGGGACGGTAGCCAGCGCATGGGCACAGGGTAGGTCCAGTTGAAAATTGAGAAGCTGTTCGTAGTTGCGCCAGATGTCCAGGTAGATCTTGCCGTTCAGGGCTACAGTGGGCATGGGAGTACCGTCTTGGCGGTAGACTTGCCGGTCGTTTTCCCAGACCAAATGCAAAATGACGGTATTGTAGCCCAGGTCTGTATGGTGCGCATGCTGAATCCATTCGGAGGATCTCCGATGCACTTCTACATGGCCATGAAGTGTGATCCCCCCGATGATGAGGGCGGCGTTTTGAAAGTCAGGGCCTTCAAGGGAATTGTGGTGGCCTACCTGCAAGATTTGAAGCTCTTCGCCAGCTGTGGTGACGAGGTTTTTGCGGTCAAAGTACTGGTATTTCCATACCAACTGTAAAAAGTCTTCTTTAAAATCCATAAAAAATAAGTCTAAAAAGTAAGAGTAATATAGCTAAAAGCTGACCAATATACAAGAGGTCAGGGGCTAATTAATAATTGAAAACGAAGCCTGGTTCGGGCTTACTTCAGGTACTGATCCAAGAGTTGTTTCATCTCCAGCTGTAGCTTTTGCGCTTCTTGCCGAGCTACTTTTGCAAAGTCCTTTTCCTTAGAGGCATAGATGATGCCTCGGCTGGAGTTGAC
>JBEDEY010000268.1:0-4687 GCA_041175425.1 Bacteroidota bacterium
GTTTAAGGCCACGCGATGTTGTTCACCTTTAGCACAACAAAGTGACCGAAAATGTACATTTTTTGAATTCAATACCTCAGCATACCGACCTGCTGGAATACAGATCCTGTCAGTTTAGGTACCCGCAATTCTTGAATTTTTTATGTTTCTTCGACCCATTTTTTTATGGATTTCCCCTCCGGTAACGCAACTTACAGATGAGATTTTATTCCTTTTTTCTACTTTTTTGTCTTGGGCTGTGCCTTCCAACCTTCGCCCAAGACGCGCCTTGGTTTCGGTATGACCTGACCTACTACAAAATTCAAACGGCCACTACCGGGATCTACCGCATTCCAGCCAGCAGTTTGGCTGTTTTGGGTATTCCTTTCAAAAAACTAGACCCTCGATACCTGAGGCTTTACCATCGCGGCAAAGAGGTAGCCGTTTGGGTGGAAGGAGAGGAGGATGGTCGACTTGATTCGGAGGATTACCTCGATTTTTTAGGGTTAAAAAACGAGGAATGGTTAAGTACTGGGATTGCAATTCCGAACCCCTACGTAAATACCTTTTCAGATACGACTGCCTTTTTCTTGGCGTTTACCCCCGGGGAAAAGGGAAAGCGAATGGAATTAACCTCCGCACCTGATGTGCATCTCCCTGGCACGGAACAGTTTGAAGTAACACAACTCCAGGTGTTTGCGGATCAGTATGCCTTAGGAAAAATGGCCCGATGGGGGCTTCGCTCTTCAACACCTAAGGAGGGACAAGGCTGGATGAGTTCGGTGATTGCTCCTGGATTAGACCTGGATTTTCAACTGGATTCTACCTTTACAAAATTGGATTCCCAATCCATTTCTTTAGTACTTGGCTGGGTGGGTCGTTCTCCACAGGAGCATGTACCCTTACTTTGGTTGGGCACATCTTCCAAAGTCCTTCGAACCCTTCCGAGTCCTCAATTTTCTGGATTTGAATCGCTACGGCAAACCCTAGTTTTTCAGCAAGAAGATATTCAAGAAGGAAAGCTCAAGCTTCATTTGGCAGCAGATCCTGCTCGAAATGGAGATTATTTTTCACTGGCTTTTGCCCAACTTACCTACTCATTGCCCAAAGGTAAAGTTGGTGCGCGACCTACTCCTCGAAGATTTACAGTTGAAGCAATGCAACCAATTCGCTTTCGGGATTACCGAACTTTAGCGGCAAACTACCTCTTGGTTGGGCACCGGCTTTTGGAGCAGCCTTCGCTGCAACATGCCAACCCCCTTCAAGCCTATGCAAGCTATCGAGCCTCCGCTCCCGGTGGCAGTTTTGATACTCTGGTGCTCCGAATGGAGGAATTGTACGATCAATTTGCCTTTGGGGAACGGACGCCTTGGGCATTGAATGCATTTTTAAAGTTCTATTGGCCGATCCATCGTCCTCAGTACTTGCTCTTGGCTGGAAGATCCATAGCCCCTTTTGCGCAAGCATGGGTAGAAAATGCCTCGGTTTTCTACAGAAACGCTCCTCAATCCTTTGAATTTCAAGACCTAGTTCCGGCTGCGGGTTTCCCTGCCTCTGATTCCTACTTTGTGAAAGGGCTGAAGCCTGAGGAGCCCGAATTATCGGCGATGGCGGTAGGGCGCATTCCTTCCAAGAGCTCCCAGGATCTTTCCAATTACCTAGACAAAGTGATTGATCAAGAGAGTTCGGGGAAAGCTGGGCCTCAACGAATCCTACACCTCGTAGGGGGAATCAATCCTGCGGAGCTGGTCCGACACAGCAGTTATCTGGCAGGCTTTGCAGCACTAGCAAAAAGCAGATTGCCTGAAGTGGAGGTAACTACCTATACCAAAGAGACGGCAAGCGAAGTCCAGCGGATTGATTTGAGCAAGGACCTCAACGCGGGTGTTTCGCTGATCACCTACTTTGGGCATGGCTCTTTGTCCTCCAACGAACTGGATTTTGGATATGTCTCCGATTCCAACTTTGGCTATGCCAATGCAAGAAAGTACCCACTGCTATTGATCAATGGTTGTGAATATGCGAATGCCTTTGGTCCAAGCTACAGTCAAGGTGAGGATTGGCTGCTGACACCGCAGAAAGGAGCCATTGGGGTACTTTCAACCTCTTCCTTGGGGGTGGATCTTTTGCTCAAGCGCTACACTGAAATCTGGTACAAGCAGCTGTTTGCAGTTGAGTCAGCTGCGAAGCTACTCAGCCTTGGAGATGTGATGCTTCGAACTGAGCGGGAGTTTTTGCTTCGCTACGGTCCGAGTCTGGAACATCAAGCGCAACTGTCCCAATACCTGCTTTTGGGCGATCCTGCGGTACGGATTTTGCGCAATACGCAGCGGTAATCCAATTTAGTTGGATTTGGGGATTTTGGGGTGACTGACTTTTGTAGCTCTGCTTTTCGTTTGCAGTCGTTTACCGAATTTCTTGTCCAAAAGTCAGGAGGTTATGATCTGGATCCAGGAGTGAAAATTCCCGCATGCCCCAAGGTTTGGTTTCCAAGGGTCCATTGGGATGGATGGCCACCTTCCGCTCCAAAAAGTACTGGTAAAGCTTGTCAATTTCTGCTGTTCTCATGTAGACCTGTCCGTAGTTTTGAAGAGCGTCCAATCCTGGAAAAAGGAAAAAATGGAGTTCAATCGCATCCTTTTTTACCATCATGTAATCGGGGTAATCATGGGTTCCCAGCAGTTCAAATCCCAACTGCTCCAGGTAGTAGGCCTTGGTGATGGCTTTGTTGCGCATGGGCAACTTGGGGACGATGCTTTGAATCATGATTTGGTTTTTTTCTTGTTCCAAAAATGCCAAATTCCCCAGATGCTTCCAACAAGTAGCAGTCCAAGGATCAGCCAATCCTGAGGGTCTTTCATAGAGGCTTGTGCATCCAAAAAAGACTGGGCTGCCATCCCTGAAGCAAATGCTAGGATGGTTCTTGGGAGCATGCCTGGGAGTCCAAAGCGAATGATTTTTGAAAGGGGAATTCCCAAAGAGGCAAACAGAAAATTGGAAATCGCAAAGGGAATGAGTGGGCTGATTCGTACAAAAAACACCAATCCTGCGGGCTGTTCGATTCGTTTCTCTATTTCCTCCTGCAAATTCGGGTGGCGTGCATACAGGATCGTTCGAAAGTCTGCATTGAGCCATTTTCCCAGCGAATAGCCCAAGACATTGGCAAGGAGGTAGGCAATCACGAGGTGAGGGAATACGGTCCATCCCCAAAAGAAGCCTGAGGCAAGTGCAGTAAAGGTGGTGGGTAGGAAGGCTAGCCCAACTAGGAGGGTGAGGCCCAGGGTCAGGAGAACTTGTTCGCCAACTCCCGCCACTGCAATCCGCTCCAGTTCCTGGTACCGTGTGCTGAGAAACAGCGAACCCAGGAGGGGAACAAAGCTCACCCAAATCCAGCCTAGTGTGGTGCCAGGATGGCTTCGGAAGTAGCTGCCCAAGTCCTTGAAAATGCTGTCCTTTTTTGTCATCTTTGACTCGCTTTTGAAGTAAAAGCCAGCAAGTTTAGCACCTAGTATTGGAATTGTGCGCATTTATCCAAAATAGGTTTTGAATTCGATGTAAACCCAACCCTCCTAAATTCACTTTAGATGAAATTTGGTACCAAAGCCATCCACGCGGGCGTAGCTCCGGATCCTTCCACAGGAGCCATCATGACTCCTATTTTTCAAACCTCCACGTACGTTCAAAAATCCCCTGGAGATCACCTTGGCTACGAGTATAGCCGTACGCACAATCCTACCCGAACGGCTTTGCAGCAAAGTTTGGCCGCTTTAGAAAACGGAAAGCATGGCATTTGCTTCTCCTCAGGTTTGGGTGCCATCGATTCAGTAGTTAAGCTATTTAACCCTGGGGATGAGATTATCTCCACCAATGACTTGTATGGCGGCACCTACCGCCTATTTACCAAGGTGTTTGAGCGTTACGGCATCAAATTTCATTTTGTGTCCATGGCAGATCCAGAGGCACTTTCTTCGCTAGTCAACGAGCGAACCAAGATGGTTTGGGTGGAGACCCCGACCAACCCGATGATGAACATCATCGACCTCAAGGCCATGGCTCGCTTTTCGAAGAAGCATGGTTTGCTGCTTGCGGTGGACAATACCTTTGCCTCGCCTTACCTACAGAATCCGCTAGATCTGGGTGCAGACATTGTGATGCACTCCGTCACCAAGTACTTGGGTGGCCACTCGGATGTGGTGATGGGAGCTTTGATCGTGAATGATGATGAGCTTGCTGCTCGCCTAGTCTTCTTGCAAAATGCCTGTGGCGCTACCCCTGGTCCTCAAGACTGTTTCTTGGTGCTTCGCGGCATCAAGACCCTCCATCTCCGTATGGAGCGGCACTGCCAAAATGGAAAAGTGATTGCTGAGTATTTGAAAACACATCCCAAGGTTGCCAAGGTCTACTGGCCTGGCTTTGAAGATCATCCCAACCACCAGGTGGCCAAGGATCAAATGCGCGATTTTGGAGGGATGATTTCCTTTACTTTGGTAGGCAATAAGTTATCGGATGCGAAAGTAGTGATGGAAAATTTCCACCTCTTTGCTCTGGCAGAATCCTTGGGTGGTGTAGAATCCCTTTGCGGCCATCCTGCGACCATGACGCATGCGTCAATTCCGAAGGAAGAGCGTGAAAAAGTAGGCTTGGTAGATTCCTTGATCCGACTCAGTGTAGGTGTGGAGGATGTAGAAGACCTCAAAAAAGACCTGGC
>JBEDEY010000269.1:0-7545 GCA_041175425.1 Bacteroidota bacterium
ACAGTTGGTGCTACTGAGCGTCTTCAGTACCACATTTCAGCTGGAAACAACAAGGTCGCGCAAGTAACCCTTGCTTGGGAAACTACTGCAGTTTCCTTTATGGTAGACACCCAGGTGGATCAAAAAATGGAGCAGTTTAAAAACCAGTTTTAAGTTCTTCCGAGAAACACTTTAAACTCCTAAAACTCCTACCTAGTTGAATCTAAGTAGGAGTTTTTTTTGTTTGAAAACTGAGAACGGATCCACCTTTCAACAACAACAACTTTTTTAAGATGATCTACTTTATTGGAAAACCAAGGTTTGAAATTTAAGAATTGGGCCGTGGACCGTGGACTGTCGTCTGTTAACAATTATCCGCAAGGTGCATTAGTCATTTTTATCAATGTTAGGTTTGCGGATAATTCAATCCCTTTTTCACCTTCAATCAAAAAATCTTCCGCTTTTTAGTTTTTTAATGTAATTTGAATCATTCAGTGGAGATCAGTGCATGCAATCCCTACTGAGTTAGAAAGCAAATCCTAATCCTCACAACAAGGTATACTGGGTTTAATTTTTAGAGTCTATCCATTTAATCACCGATTCCACACAAGATGCATACCCCAAACACGAGTTTTAACCATGTGAACTACCTTTGGAACGAAGAAAAAGCTGCACAGCTGGAAGGCAATGAAGTTGACCTATTCCTCTACCGTTCCAACCTCCTCGGAGCTGACCTTAGAATCACAAATTATGGGGGAGGCAACACCTCTTGCAAAACCAAAGAACTAGATCCCTTGACCAAAACCTGGGTGGAAGTGATGTGGATCAAAGGCTCTGGCGGAGACATTGGGACCATGACCCGCTCTGGTCTCGCTGGGCTGTATGTGGATAAACTGAATTCCTTGAAAGGAATCTACCGAGGCTTGGAGCATGAGGACGAAATGGTGGGCTTATTTGGACACTGTCTCTACGATTTGAACTCCAAAGCGCCTTCCATCGACACGCCCCTGCACGGCTTTTTGCCCTTCAAACACATCGATCACCTTCACCCAGATGCAGCCATTGCGATTGCAGCAGCCAAAGACGGGGAAGAGATCACCAAAATACTCTGGAAAGGAACAATCGCTTGGGTGCCTTGGCAGCGACCTGGATTTGACTTGGGACTCAAACTTAGAGAAGCCTTGGACAAAAATCCAGGAATTCGAGGCATCATGCTCGGAGGCCATGGCCTATTTACCTGGGGTGACACTTCCTACGATTGCTACCTCAATAGCTTGGAAGTTATTGAAACTGCCTCCGCTTATTTAGCAGAAAACTATGGCAAAAAAAGGCCTGTTTTTGGAGGTCAAAAAATCAACTCCTTGGATCCAGACCAACGCAAAAGCCAAGCAGCAAAACTCGCCCCGCTATTGCGCGGATTGGCCTCTTCCGAATCCAGAATGGTGGGTACCTTCACAGACAAAGAGGTGGTCTTGGAATTTAGCAACAGTCAGGACCTGGATCGCCTAGCCCCCATGGGAACCAGTTGCCCAGATCACTTTCTCCGAACAAAAATCTCACCTCTGGTGCTCGACCTTCCTGCAGCCACCGACCTCACGGACTCGAGTGGAATACGCACCAAATTGGAAACTGCTTTTCAGAATTACAGGGAGCATTACGCTGCCTTTTACGAGAAACATAAACATGCAAACAGCCCGGCCATGCGTGATCCAAATCCGGTCATCATCCTCTGGCCGGGAGTAGGGATGTTCAGTTTTGCCAAAGACAAGCAAACCAGCCGAGTAGCTGCTGAATTTTACATCAACGCCATCCAAGTCATGCGCGGTGCCGAGGCAGTATCCAGTTATGTATCGCTTCCCCTTCAGGAGGCCTTCGACATCGAATACTGGTTGCTCGAAGAAGCCAAGCTGCAGCGCATGCCAAAAGAAAAACCACTTTCCAGAAAGATCGCCCTCATCACCGGCAGTGCAGGTGGAATTGGCAAAGGCATCGCAGAAAAGTTCCTGCAAGAAGGGGCCTGCGTAGTGCTCTCCGATATCAACCAAGAACGACTAGATCAAGCCCAAGCCACCTTTGAGAAAAAGTACGGCAAAGACAACGTCTTCAGCCTCCAACTCGATGTGACGGATAGCGACAGCATCGCCAAGGCTAGCCAGGCCATCGCACTCCAATTTGGAGGGATCGATATTGTGGTCAACAACGCAGGAATTTCCATTTCCAAGTCCTTTGAAGACCATAGCGATCCCGATTGGGACAAGCTCAACGACCTCCTGGTGATGGGACAATTCCGCATCTCCAAACTGGGCGTTGCCCTAATGAAGCAACAAGGCCTCGGAGGAGACATCGTAAATATTGTGAGTAAGAATGCCTTGGTGGCAGGCCCAAAAAATGTGGCTTATGGCACAGCGAAGGCCGCACAATTGCACATGTCAAGACTTATGGCGGCCGAACTTGCAGAAGATAAAATCCGAGTCAATGTGGTGAACCCCGATGCGGTCATCGAAAATTCGAACATTTGGGAAGGCGGATGGGCAGAGAATCGAGCGAAAGCCTACGGCATCGAAGTCGCCGATCTCCCGCAATACTACGCCAATCGCACCCTACTCAAGGAAAGCGTCAAGGTCAGTGACATTGCAGATGCAGCCTTTGCATTTGTAGGCGGACTGCTCAACAAATCCACAGGAAATATGCTGAATGTGGACGGTGGCCTCGCGGCAGCTTTCCCTAGATAAAATCGAATAGGACCTGTAATTCCAATGCCAAAAATCCCAGTAACAGCCGTATTCGACATCGGGAAAACCAATAAAAAGTTCTTTCTCTTTGACCAGAATCTCAGCGAAGTGTACCACAGTTACACTCGTCTAGAGCCTGTGATGGATGAGGACGGTTTCCCGAGCGAACCTGTACTTCCTCTTCGTGCCTGGATGCTGGATACCTTTCGTGCTGCGCTGAATTCCACCGAATTTGAAATTACGCGGCTTAATATCTCTGGGCATGGCGCCTCTTTTGTTCATACTGACCTCGAAGGAGAGCCTGTTGCCCCACTTTACGATTACCTGAAGCCTTTTCCGGAGGAACTTTTGGAGCGATTTTATTCCGAAAACGGAGGAAAATTAAACTTCTGCAAGGAGACTTCTTCCCCTCCGCTAGCCATGCTGAATTCAGGCCTGCAACTCTATTTTCTCAAGTATGCAAAGCCCGAAGTATTCCAGAAAATCCAAAGAAGCCTCCACCTCCCGCAGTACCTGAGTTTGCTGTTTACTGGGAAAGCAGTTTCTGACTTCTGCAGCATCGGCTGCCACACCGCCTTGTGGGATTTTGAGAAAATGGATTACCATGCATGGGTAAAACGAGAGGAAATAGAGGCCCTCATGGCTCCCATTCTGCCTGGAGATTCCCTGCTAAAAACCAAGCCGGAGCTGGGAGGAATCCCCTGCGGAATTGGCATACACGACTCTTCAGCAGCCCTTCTACCCTACCTGAAACAGGAAACCGAACCCTTCGCCCTCATCTCTACAGGCACCTGGGCGATTAGTATCAATCCATTCAACAAGACTCCACTTTCAGAATCAGAGCTAACGAAAGATTGCCTGCAGTTTCTGAGCATTTCAGGACAACCCATCAAAATCTCTCGCCTCTTTATCGGTGAGGAACACAAGTACCAAGTGGAAGAAATGTATGCCTTTTGGCAGCTGCCCCTAGGCACCTACAAGAAACTTCAATTCGAAGAATCCTGGTACCAAAAAGTAAGCAGTCAGCCTGCAAAAAGAATCCGCTTCCATTACATCCAACCTGAGAATTTTGGGATAGAAAATGGCTCTATCAGTGATTGGAGCAGCTTCTCTGAATTTACAGAAGCCTATTACACCTTCCTACACGAATTGACGACGATTCAGGCAGCCTCCATCCACCTTGTGCTGGAGGGAGCGCCTGTGCAGCGCCTTTTTGTGGACGGAGGATTCAATGCCAACCCGATTTTTCTGGAGATGCTGCGCAAAAAACTTCCCGGAATAGAACTTATCCCCAGTGATTTTCCAAATGGCTCCGCTTTAGGAGCAGCAATGCTCGTGAATATGAACGCTGAAGCTTAACTTACCCAAATGAAAGCCAATTCCCCATCCGTCGCCTTGTTTATCCCTTGCTACGTAGATCAATTCTACCCGCAAGTAGGCATTGCTACGCTGGAATTGTTGGAGAAATTAGGCTGCACTGTGACCTATCCTTCAGGTCAAACCTGCTGTGGTCAGCCCCTAGCCAATGCGGGCTATGCACGGGAAACAGTAGGTACGGTAACCCATTTTATAGAGACCTTCAGTGACTTTGACTATGTAGTGTGTCCTTCCGGAAGCTGCACGCTGCACGTAAAAGAGCATTTTCCAGCCATTGCTGGCCTAGAAAAAAAACAAGAAGCCCTGGAGCATAAAATCTACGAACTCATCGAATTCATCACCGATGTGCTGAAAATAGAACGGCTGGAAGGAAAGTTTCCCCATCGCGTAAGTTACCATTCCTCCTGCCATGGACAGCGTGGATTGCATCTCTCCTCTGGATCGGAACTCAACCAACCTCCATTTAATAAGGCCCGCAAGCTTCTGGAAAATCTAGAAGGATTGGATTGGGTGGAGTTAACCCGAACAGACGAATGCTGTGGCTTTGGAGGAACCTTTGCCGTGACCGAAGAGGCGCTTTCCATCCAAATGGGAAAAGATAGGCTAGCAGATCACCTCGGCCACAAAACCGAGATGATCACCGGTGGGGACATGTCCTGCATCATGCATTTGCAGGGCATTGCTACCCGATCCAAACAAGAGGTAAAATTCCTGCACCTTGCTGAAATCCTAAACCAGGCCCTATCATGACACATCCGGAGAATGCAGCTGAATTTCTGAAGGATGCCCAAAAATCAAAGTGGCACGATGAAACGTTGTGGTTTGTTCGCGACAAGCGGGACAA
The DNA here is from genome assembly GCA_041175425.1 of Bacteroidota bacterium. GTDB lineage: Bacteria > Bacteroidota > Bacteroidia > Cytophagales > Cyclobacteriaceae > Algoriphagus. The sequence goes on from JBEDEY010000269.1 coordinate 4,933, forward strand.
AGTCAGCAAAGGAATTCCCGAATGGGAACAGTTGCGGGAGTTAGCCTCTGGTATCAAAGACAATGTCCTCGCCAATCTTGCCAGCTATCTGGAAGAATTTGAGCAAAATGCGACGAAAAATGGAATCATCGTCCACTGGGCAGCGGACAGTGAAGAACACAACCGACTGGTGCTGGAAATCCTCCAAAAGCAAAACTGTACGGCTGTCGTCAAAAGTAAATCCATCCTTACCGAAGAGTGCCACCTCAATCCCTACTTGGAGAAGCAGGGCATCGAAGTGGTGGACACCGACCTTGGGGAGCGCATTGTCCAGTTTCTCAACCAGCCCCCCAGCCACATTGTCCTCCCGGCAATTCACCTGAAGAAAAGCGAGATTTCCGAACTTTTTCATGAGAAACTGCATACCGAAAAAGGCAACGAGGATCCAGCCTACCTGACCCAGGCCGCACGGGTTCACCTGCGGGAAAAATTCTTTGGCGCCAAGGTCGCGATCACGGGGGTTAACTTTGGAATTGCAGAGACCGGGGAATTTGTCGTGTGCACCAACGAAGGCAATGCAGACATGGGTGTTCACCTGGCAGAGGTGCACATCGCTTGCATGGGCATCGAAAAAATCCTCCCGAGACGCAAAGACCTGGGGGTATTTCTTCGCCTGCTGGCAAGATCGGCCACCGGTCAGCCCATCACCAATTACAACTCCCATTTCAGAAGTCCATCGCATGGAAAAGAAATCCATATCATCCTAGTGGACAACGGCCGCACCGCACAGTTGGCACGAGAGAAATTTAGAAATTCCCTCAAATGCATCCGCTGCGGGGCCTGCATGAATACCTGCCCTATCTACCGTAGAAGTGGGGGATTCAGTTACAATAGCACCGTTCCAGGACCGATCGGCTCGATTCTATCTCCCGGGCTCGATCTTAAAAAACACAGCAGCCTTCCCTTTGCCTCCACACTTTGCGGCAGTTGCACGGATGTCTGCCCTGTGAAAATCAACATTCACGAGCAGCTCTACGAATGGAGGCAGGAGGTAACCAAATCGCAGGGCGATTTCGCCAAAGGGCTATCCATGAAGTTGGCCAATGGGATATTCAAAAGTCCCCTAGCCTACAAAATTTCAGGTAGCTTGATGCGGAATGCGCTGAAATCTCTGCCCAATAGCCTGATTTACCATCCTTTGAATGTCTGGGGAAAAAAGAGAAATCTCCCGGATGCTCCTAAGGAATCTTTTAAACAGTGGTATCAAAAAAACAGGTCATGAACAGCAGAGAAAAAATCCTAAGCACTATTCGAAGCCTGACCCTCGAACCCAAAACGCTCCCCGATATCCCTAATTTCAGTAATTCCGGAAACTTGGTGGAACGGTTTACGCAGTCCATCTCCGACAACAAGGGAGAGGTGTTGACCAAAAGCGAATTTGACGCCTGGTTTTCGGCTGCGAATTTTTCTAAAGTGATCTCCCTTTCGGCACAGTTCTCCGCGCTTGCTACCCTTTCTTTGCCGGAAGACCCACATGATTTGGAGTCCTTGGAAGTGGCGATCCTAGACGGACAATTTGGGGTCGCGGAGAACGGTGCCATCTGGCTTGAAGACACCCAGCTTGGACTTCGCGCGCTACCCTTTGCTACCGAGCATTTGGTGGTTGTGCTGGATCGCAATCTACTGGAAAACTCCATGCACCAGGGCTATGAAAAAATAGCCACTGCCCATTCCGGCTTTGGACTATTCCTTGCCGGCCCTTCCAAAACCGCAGACATTGAGCAATCCTTGGTCATTGGCGCACAAGGAGCTAGGAGTTTGAGGGTTATCTTGATATAAGTTATTCTTAATTCTTCAATCGGCGTTCATCATTCGGCATTATAAAAGTATCAAGTACCTAGTATCAAGTAGATTCAGAAGCGAGATGCGAGAACCAAGAAACAAGACGCTTCAAGAAACAAGAGCCGAGATACAAGAAACAAGACTAGGATGCCTAGTGACACTAGAAACTAGTTTCCCCAATTCGACATTCAACACTCTGCGTTGGGCGTTCAGCATTCGACATTAAGGAGAAGCAAGAGATTAGATACAAGAAGCAAGATTAATTGAATCCTGCTCCGCTGGCAGAATTTTCATATCAACAGAACTGAGTCTAATCTCTTGTTTCTTGCATCTTGTGTCTAAAGTACTTCGTACTTTGTACATTGTACTTTTCCTTTACACCTTCTCTACCCACTCCACCCCGGTATCTTTCCAGGCGCGATCTCGTGCGGAGGCAAGTACTGCTTCGCAAACTTTCTGCGTTTCAAACGCATCTCTGAAAGTAGGGTGACAGGCCTCTCCCGTCTCTAAACTGTGGAAGAAATCAGCCACCTGGTGGATAAAGGAATGCTCGTAGCCAATGGAAGTTCCCGGTATCCACCAGCGGTGCATGTAGGGATGATCTCCGTCAGTGACGTGAATGGATCTCCAGCCGCGCACCTTGCCTTCGTCGCTGTGGTCAAAGTATTCCAAACGGGTCAAATCATGTAGATCCCAACGGATAGAGGCATGCTCCCCATTGATCTCGAGGGTGTAGAGCGCCTTGTGTCCGCGGGCATAGCGCGTGGCTTCAAAAAGCCCCAAGGAACCGTT
>JBEDEY010000270.1:0-5737 GCA_041175425.1 Bacteroidota bacterium
GGTTGAATAAGTTGATTTTTATCGCTTGGAAAGGGTTTTTAAACTGATTTTCCATCCTCAATCCTAGTTTTTTTCATCCTTGTCACAAAAAATCGTAATTTTGAAGAATTTATCTTGTTGATTTTAGTTTCTACTGCCTCTTTATTGAAGCATTTGTTAAACTAGGAGTAATTGTAATTCCACAAGAGCTTAAACGCTTTATTCAATCAAGAAAGTTAAAAACATCCCTAACCTCAGCATTAACAAGTTGATTTGGAGAGGGTAGTTTTCTGATCTGATCGCTAAAATAAAAACGCTATGCATAGAACTAGAGCACAAGAATCCAGGGCAGCAATAGAACGCTTGTACATCACCATGCGTCACCTTTTTAATCGAGGAAGCTACAAGCCTATGGGTGTTTCTGGGGAAGGGTTGATTCAAGCCTTGATGGTGCTGAGTCCAGAGATCTATGGCAAATTAACCGATCCCGAGAAGATAGAATTGGATGGCTTGCTTTATGTGATGGAACGCCTTCCCAAAGGCATCGAGGAATGTCGATTTGTGCGCTTGATCAGTAGGGAAGGATATGAAACCTCCCATTTGAATCCCATCGTCCCAGCACGGAGAAAAAGAAACTGTTATCGCCTAGATGAACAGATTATGTATGTGGAGATGACTCGCGGAAGATCAGATATTTATGATATTCTTACTCACCTCACTTTTCTCTACATTGAGTCTCGAAAAATCCAACAAAACAGCACCGACCCCAAAGGTAAAATTTCTTCCAATTGGAAGATGCTGGAGGAATATGTCAAGCGAGAAAAGTTGGGAGAGGAGTTGGAAATTGAAAGTGCAGCGGCCTACCTAAGCCATATTATCGGAAGAACCTACGAAGAGACCGTTCATGCGGTTCAGAAGTTTGCCGAAAGTAGTAATTCCAATAGCCTGTTTTCCATCGTGTACTACCTAGGCAAAATAGCCATGGAGGAATCGAATCAGGGCTTGGATCGAGAAATTAGTTTCTCGGCTACACTCCGCGAGCGTGTAGGTCACCATGTTTATGGAGAACTTTGGGCCAATCGAATCAAGGAAGCCTTGCTGGAAAGAAACTTGATTCACCGCCCCATTCACATCATCTCTGCGAACATGCATAGTGTGGTCAACACGATCTATGCACATCAAGCGCTTGGGGCAGCGAGTTTTGAAGCCATCGAACAACTGGCTACTGAAATTTCCATCAAAGCCAAAAACAATCAAGGCAAGAAGATCTTAGCTTATGCTGAAAAACAGGGATTCATAGACCTTCCGGATGAGTCAGGAACCAACATTGGTGCACAACTCATTGATACTGCTCAAATGGACGTCGATACGCTGATTCCTGGGGTGGTTTTACCCAAAGAAATGGAAAAGCGCCCAGTATTTGTGGTGATGGATTATGCCTTTGGTGAGCAGGCCTACGAATGTTTTGATGAGTTATTGAAGCCGTTCACCAAGGAGGGAAAAAAGTACCCACTAAATGTAGTTTCCACTTCGATTATGGGTAAGGCGGGTATTTTACATGGAGGAAAAGGGGATTTGATGGTTCCTAACTCGCATGTTTTTGAGGGAACTGCGGACAATTATCCTTTCCGCAATGAATTAAAAGTCAGTGATTTTAAAGGGTATGGATTGGGAGTTTATTCAGGATCCATGATCACTGTACTTGGCACCTCCCTGCAAAATCGGGATATCCTTACTTACTTCATGGAATCCTCTTGGAAGGCCGTAGGGTTGGAGATGGAAGGTGCGCATTACCAAAAAGCAATTCAGTCTGCATCCAAAATCAGATCCAATGTTCGATCGAATATCAAGGTGCTGTATGCCTATTATGCTTCGGATAATCCTCTCGAAACAGGCAGTACGCTTGCTTCAGGCGCATTGGGAATGGATGGGGTGCGGCCGACCTACTTGATTACCTACAAGATTCTGGAGAAACTTTTCGCCAAATAGCCTACTCAATCCAGTAGGCTTTTAGACGCGCGTATTTATTTTTTGGGGAGTTCTGCTCGAGTGGAATGCAGGAGTTCTAATCTCCAGCCTTGGTCTGTTTTTACGGCAGCCGCACTTTCGAGCCAATAAACTTCTCTAGGTGCTTCCCCTTCTTTGGTGAAGGTGGCATAATTGTGATACGCCACCCAGGCTCGATCTCCGAAGATTTCGGTCTTTATGAATTCAAATCGGTTGGTACGCGTCACGGGATTGTTCTTTAGGCTCCGCTCACTGAGGTAGGATTTGATAAAATCCATATCCCAAACTTCTCCTTGTTCAAGCAAGATAAAATCAGGTGTATAGTACCGCTCCACAAGGTTAGCATGGTAGGCAGAAAATAAGGAATCGAACGATTCCTGGATGAGCTGATGGATTTCGAGAGTTGCTTGTTTGGAGGAGTTGGTTTGTGCCTGTGCAGCTACTTGAAAAATCAGGGCTAGGAATACGATTAAACTACTTTTTTTCATAGAAAAGGATTCAGCTTTTAAAAAGGATAGGAATCATGCAACAGGGTTGAAATCATGCTGGAATTGAAAACTAATTAAAAATCAACAAAGCTAGGTGGAAGCACAAAAAAAGTCGGCTAGTAAAGCCGACTTTTAATGAGGGTTGATATCGACTTACTTAGGCAAAATAACACCTTCCACTACGTGGATGACGCCATTGCTACCAGCAAGGTCAGCAGCGATCACTTTAATTCCATTGATCGTCACTACACCACCTTTGATGGCTACAGTCAATTCTTGACCATTCAATGTCTTTACTTTCTGACCGTCTGTCAATTGTGAGGACAATACATTACCTGCTACAACGTGGTACGTAAGGATAGAAGTCAATTTATCTTTGCTTTCAGGCTTCAATAGACCTTCAACAGTTCCTGCAGGCAAAGCAGCAAAAGCAGCATTTGTTGGTGCAAAAATAGTGAAAGGACCTGTTCCGCTAAGGGTCTCTACCAAGCCAGCAGCTGTTACTGCAGTTACTAGGGTGGTGTGGTCAGCGGATCCTACTGCGATATCTACTACCGTGTTGGAGGGAGCTTCTTCTACTACAAGCGTGGTAGAGTCAACAGCTGTTTCGTCTGTTGTTTCTTCTTTAGGAGCATTGCAACTTGCCAAGCTGGTAGCTGCAAAACCCAAAAGGGCAAAAGTTACTAGTTTGAAATTTTTCATTGGTCTAGTTTTTAGTTGTTTACAGATACCAAACTAGAAAACTTGAAATAAGTTTAAAATAAAATGAAAATCAGTAAGTTAGGCAAAAAAAAGCCCTCTGTTTGAAACAGAGGGCGGTTAAAATTAATAGCCAGCTTTCAAAGGTGGTGGTCCATCAGGAATCATCCCTTTGTAGACATAGCTTCCCTTTTTCTGTGCAAACTCCGCCTTGATCTCGTTGCGAAGCGTTTCGTTCTTGAACAAATCTACCATCGTCATGGCAAGTGCCTTGGAAGCATAGCCCATTCCTTTGTGGCCAATGGACATGCCTACGGAAGCAACTACTGCCCAAGAGTGCCATGGCGTACCAGTAGGGGCAACTGTTGCACCCATGCGGATGGTAGGAACCACCCAGCTCACGTCACCTACGTCGGTGCTTCCGCCCATGCTGTGTTCAAGGGTTTCTTCCATGGGCTTGATTTCGGAAAGTACGCCTACAAGCGGTTTGCCGTTCGCTTCTTGAATTTTCTTGGCAAAGGCCTGCTCTTCCTCGGTGTAAGAAATGGCTCCTAAGGCCTCGATATTTTGCTGCATCACAGCAGATCCGGTACGGTTGACCAATATCTCGTGTACACCAGAGACCAAAGTAACTTTGTGGCTTACGTTGGCCATGATTGCGGCTCCTTCAGCCATTTTTTCAACTTGCTTGTAAACTGGAAGCAGTCCATCTCTACTGGAGTCACGTACGCGGACCCACAGGCGGCTGTAGTCAGGAACTACATTGACTACTTGCCCACCGTCCTGAATATGGTAATGGATTCGAACCGTTGGTTTGATGTGCTCTCTGTAGTAGTTGATTCCATTGGTATAAAGCTCAAGTGCATCGGATGCGGAGCGTCCATTCCAAGGATCTCCTGAAGCATGTGCTGCCTGCCCATTAAATTCCACCAAGAAATCCACCAAGGCCAGTCCTTTTTGAACTTCAGTTTTGGTTTCATCGGCTGGGTGCCAGTCCATCATGATGTCTAAGTCATTCATCAAGCCAGCTCGGATCATCCAAAGCTTGCCAAAGTACTTTTCTTCGGCTGGGGTGCCATAAAAGCGGATAGTCCCTTTCAGCTCTCCTGAGGCAATCAAGTCTTTGATGGCCGAAGCCGCTCCTAGGGAAGCCACTCCAAATAAATTGTGTCCACAACCATGGCCAGGGGCTCCAGCATGTAAGGGACTTTTAAAGGGAACCTTATTTTGAGATAGGCCAGGAAGTCCATCAAATTCACCCATAATACCGATTATCGGCGATCCTGAGCCATATTCGGCTACAAAGGCAGTTGGGATTTCACCCACGCCTCGGGTTACTTTGAAGCCTAGTTTTTCAGCGTAGGCAGAAAGGGCTGCCGAAGATTTGGTTTCTTGAAATGCAATCTCTTCGAAGGACCAAATTTTATCACTCAGTTCGGTCATGTCTGCAAATTGTGCATCGATGGTTTGTTGAACGGCTTGTTTGAGTGGATTTGCTTTTGCAGTAGCTTTTTTCTGTGCAAGCAGCGGATGCCCAAGTCCGAGCAGCGCGAGTAAGAGGAGTAGGTGATGTCTTTTCATAAGTAGTAGTGTACTAGTCAAATTGAAAAGTAAGATAAGAAGGGTTTTGGATTTGGAGAAAATTAATTGATGAGAGGCAGTTTTCTCTAGGCATTTTTTGTTTTTGATTCGAAGGAAGTAATACATTTAATGGCTAATCTTTATTTAAACGCACAAAACAACAGCAGGCATGGACTTTCATTTTTTTTCTGACTTTGAGTCAATGAGTGCAGCGGGATTTGAATTGATCAAAAAGGAAGTGGAGAAAAAGCCTGATCTTTTGTTTTGTGTAGCCAGTGGTGGATCACCATCCGGTACCTATGCCCAAATGGCGGCTTACAAAAAAATGCATCCTGAATTTGGAGCGCAGCTCCGTGTCATCAAACTGGATGAGTGGGGAGGCTTGGAACCTAATTCTCCATTTACCTCCGAATTGGATGTGCAACAAAAGTTTGTGCAGCCCATGGGCATTCCAGCGGATCGCTATTGGACCATTGACCCGGATACTTCAAATCCTGAAGAGGCTTGCCGAACTATGGAGCAGGTATTGGAGGGAGAGGGGCCTTTGGATATTTGCATTTTGGGAATAGGGGTCAATGGACACATTGCGCTCAATGAACCAGGTGAAACCCATCAGCTTCCGTATCATGTATGTGAATTGGCACCATCGACCTTAGCCAATGGGATGTTGAAGACTTTGAAGCAACCGCCCAGTTTTGGAATGACGATTGGACTACGTGGAATCATGCAGTCCAAACTCATCCTTTTATTTATTGCGGGTTCTGGCAAAAAAGAAGCTTTTGAGCGCTTGCAGGACCCCATTGTATCAGGTCAATTTCCAGCATCCTTCCTTTGGCTTCACCCCAATGTGCAGGTCTTAGTGGATGAGCGTGCCGTTTGATGCTACCCAAACCATATTTATTTGTTTGATAGCGAAGGAGATACTTGCTCTTTATTAAAAAAATAAAGTTGATTTATTGCGGATAAGTTCCCTTTTTCTACCT
>JBEDEY010000271.1:0-7315 GCA_041175425.1 Bacteroidota bacterium
GTCTCGGGGTCTAGTGCGATTTGCCCCGACACATAGAGCGTATCGCCCGCAAGTACCGCTTGCGAATACGGCCCAATTGGTGCAGGAGCTTCTGGGGTGAAGATGATTTGTTTAGTCATAAGATTTTACATTAATAGAAGCAAGAGCCAAGAAACAAGACTTGGGAATCCTGCCCAAAATGGATGAATTCAATTTTTATGAGAAGCAAGTTACATGAAGAAGGAGCCAAGATACAAGAAGCAAGAGATTAGACCAGGGAGCCTACGGTAGGTCTGTTGACATAGGAAACTAGTTTTCCCCTACTTCAACATTCTGCACTGGGCGTTCGGCATTCGATATTAGTTTAAATCCGTATTTCGTATTTCGTACCTCGTATTTCTCTTGGCTCTTGTCTCTAACCTCTTGCCTCTCCTTTCGCTTCTTCCCAATACACATCCATCTCCGCCAAGGTCATGTCGCTCAGATTTTTGCCTGCTGCTTTGGCGGCCTGTTCGAGGTACTGAAACCGGGTGATAAATTTGATATTGGTTCGCTCCAAAGCCTCCTCCGGATTGATGTCGATGAATCGGGCATAGTTGATCAGCGAAAATAGCAGGTCTCCAAATTCCCCAGCAGCCTTCTCTCGGTCGATTTCCTTCCCCTCCGCCGCATTGAATTCGGCATGAAACTCCCCCATTTCCTCTTCCACCTTTTCCCAGACCTGCTCGGGCTCTTCCCAGTCAAAGCCTACGCCACGCGCCTTTTCTTGGATCCGCATGGATTTGATCAGAGCCGGCAAACTTTTCGGTACACCTCCCAACACAGAAGTATTGCCCTTTTCGGTAAGCTTGATCTTCTCCCAATTTTGCTTCACTGCTTCTTCATCGTCCGCTACCGTGTCCCCGTAAATATGCGGGTGACGGCGGATCAATTTCTCACAGAGAGAATCAATGACGGAGCGGATGTCGTACTGGCCCTGTTCCGAACCGATTTTGGCATAAAAGACAAGATGGAGCAGGAGGTCCCCCACTTCCTTCTTGACTTCCTCTGGATTGCCTTCCAAAATGGCATCCGAAAGCTCAAACGTCTCCTCAATGGTGAGGTGGCGGAGGCTTTCCGTGGTCTGCTTTTTGTCCCAAGGACATTGCGCACGCAATTCGTCCATGATGGTTAAAAGGCGATCAAAAGCAGCCAATTGCTCGGCTCGCGTACTCAAGTTAGACATGGTGTAGAAACTATACTTTCAGTGTAAACGTTTTCAAAGTAAAGCATTAAATTTGCGCAAATTAATCAGGTATGACAACTTTCTTGATCACGCTAGGCTTCCTAGCACTTTTCTTCGTTTTGATGTCTGTAAGGCTGATTTTTCTTAAAAATGGCGAATTCAAAGGAACCTGTGCTTCGCAAAGTCCCTTCCTCAACAAGGAGGGAATCACTTGCAACTTGTGCGGGAAGACGGTGGATGCCACAAGCAACTGCGCCAACCCGGACAATGAGGTAGACAAAGTGATGGCCAAATTCAAGTAATCTTTTCTAGCGTAGCCAACTATTTTTAACATACAAAACCAAATTTCGTGTCTTTAATCAAATCTATCTCTGGAATTCGAGGGACCATTGGCGGCAAGCCAGGCGAAGGCCTCACCCCCATTGATGTAGTCAAATTTACTGCTGCCTATGGCGCTTGGGTGCTGGAAACAACCGGCAATGCCAAAGTTGTCATCGGAAGAGATGCCCGCCTGTCTGGCGATATGGTCTCTAGATTGGTAGCAGCCACCCTTCAAGGCCTCGGCATCGACGTGATTGACCTGGAGCTCAGCACTACCCCAACGGTAGAGTTTGCCGTGCCTCGGGAAAATGCAGGGGGAGGCATTATCCTCACCGCCAGCCACAACCCCGCCCAATGGAATGCTTTGAAACTTCTCAATGCAGTGGGCGAATTTATTTCAGACGAAGAAGGAAAGGCTATCCTAGCCAAGGCGGAAGCCGAAGATTTTACTTTTGCCGAAGTACGCAAGCTCGGCAAATACAGCGTCATCAACGACTACATGGACCGCCACATCCAACATGTGCTGGACCTGGAACTCGTAGACGTAGAAGCCATCAAGGCACGTAATTTTAAAATTGTAGTGGATGCGGTCAACTCCACTGGAGGCATTGTGGTACCTAAACTTTTGCGCGCCCTAGGTGTCAGCGAAGTGGAGGAAATGTTCTGTACCCCAGACGGTAACTTCCCACACAATCCAGAGCCACTCCCAGAAAATTTGAGAGATATTGCCAAGAAATTGGAGAAAGGAAACTTCGACCTCGGCATCGTCGTGGATCCAGATGTGGATCGCTTGGCACTAGTCAACGAGGACGGCTCCATGTTTGGCGAAGAATACACCCTGGTGGCCGTGGCCGATTACGTGCTTTCCCAGACCCCGGGCAATACGGTTTCCAACCTGTCTTCTACCCGAGCCCTTCGTGATGTCACTGAAAAGCGTGGAGGCACCTACAGTGCTTCGGCAGTAGGGGAAGTCAACGTGGTCAACCAAATGAAGGCCGTGCAAGCTGTCATCGGAGGAGAAGGCAATGGGGGTATCATCTACCCTGCCTCGCATTACGGCAGAGATGCCTTGGTGGGCATTGGCTTGTTCTTGACCCACCTGGCCAAGTACGGCAAGTCCATTTCTAAGTTGCGCGCCAGCTATCCCAACTACTCGATTTCCAAAAATAAAATAGAACTGACTCCTACCCTCGATGTGGATCACATCCTATTGCGGATCAAGGATAAGTATAAAAGCCATCCCATCATCGACATTGATGGGGTCAAAATTGAATTTGAAAAAGAATGGGTGCACCTTCGAAAGTCCAACACGGAGCCCATCATCCGCATTTACTCGGAGTCTGACTCGGAAGCAAAAGCGGAGCACCTTGCCAAAAAGATCATGCAAGACATCAAGGAAGTCGTAAATGAAACCTTGAGCTAAGTTTCTGCCTCGCCCAACTGCATTCCATGAAGCACGTATACCTCGACAATGCCGCCACCACCCCCATGGACGATCGCGTGATCGAAGCCATGTTGCCTTTTATGCGTGGTCACTTTGGCAACCCTTCCTCGGTGCACAGCCATGGAAGAGAGGTACGTACGGCAATCGAAAAGGCGCGTAAAAAGGTAGCTGAACTCCTGAATGCAAGCCCTTCGGAAATTTTCTTTACTTCAGGAGGTACCGAGGCAGACAATACCGCCTTGGTCTGTGGCATCGAATCACACGGCATCCAGCATGCGATCACTTCTCCCTTGGAGCACCATGCCGTACTCCATACCCTGGAGATGCTTGCCAAAAAAGGGCAGGTTCAACTTAGCCTGCTTGAGGTCAACCAAAAAGGAGAAATTGACCTCGCCCAACTGGAGGAACTCCTCAAAAAGAATCCCAAAAGCTTGGTGTCCCTCATGCAGGGCAACAACGAGATTGGCAACCTAAACGACCTGGAGCGGATCGGCCAAATGACCCAAGCACATGGGGCATTTTTTCATTCCGATACCGTACAGACCATGGGGCATTATTCCCATGACTTGTCTCAGCTTCCCGTGGATGCCTTGGTGGCAGGTGCACATAAGTTTCACGGGCCTAAGGGCGTGGGCTTCCTCTATGTGCGCAAAGACAAGAAAATCCATCCCTTCATCCATGGTGGAGCTCAGGAGCGCAACATGCGTGGAGGAACAGAAAATGTCATCGGCATCATCGGCCTCGCCAAGGCGCTGGAAATTTCCCTCGAGGAGCTTGCCGCGCACCGCAGCCACATCGAAAACCTAAAGGGATACTTCATCGAAAAATTAGGTCAAGAAATTCCGGGTATCGCCTTCAACGGCTGTTCGGCAGACCTACAAAAGAGTTTGTACACGGTATTGAGCGTCAGCCTTCCCCCTTCAGAAGCCAATCGGGGTATGCTTTTATTCCACTTGGATTTGGAAGGCATCTCGGCATCAGGAGGCTCCGCCTGCAGCTCTGGTGCATCGGTTGGTTCCCACGTGATGCGGGCCTTACAGCATCCTGCAGATCGTGATGTTGTCCGATTTTCCTTCAGTCGATTTACCACAAAAGAGGAGATTGATTACACCCTTGAGAAGCTGAAAGCGCTTTACACCCACTAGTCGAAAGACAACTTATTTATTGTTGAATTTCTTGCCCCAGAGGAGCCAACCTTCGACAGGATTGAGGGGGTAATATCTTAAATAGTGTCTTCATCAATGGACAAGGTATTATCCCCATATCCTATTGTGCTCCCGTACTTCTACGGGACAGGTTCCGCTGGAGCACACAAACATTCTTTTTCAATATTTCTATTAACATTTCGCCCCGCAATTCTGCGGGGTAAACTTCCTCTGGAGCGGCTAGAGATTCGCAATTTGAATATTCCAAATGGCACTCCTTGACCCAGAGGAGCCTGCCCCGCTTCATTGCGGGGGCAATATGTTAATAGAAAAAATGCCACAATCGCCCGTCGCTCTCCGGAGGTGCGCAATGATAAAAAATCAAAAATTAATCCTCCCCCCGACGCGCTATCTGGGGAAAAACATAAATTAAACCACTAATCCCTTTTACTTCGCTGGCTTGTAGCCTATCGCATAAGGCGTCCAAATTTCAAAAATCGGTTGCCCTGTCGAGCTCAAGCCACTGTGGTGCCATTCTCCATCGATCACTTTGTAATCAAAGCCAAGGCTTGCACCCACCCGGGAGTTATCTCTAGAGAAAAAAGCAATCGTTTCCACGTATTTTCCTCCTTTAGCAGTGTAGGTTCCTCCGCCCGTGCCCGAAAATTCGCGGGTTTCAGAGTTGAAGGCCACCCACTGAAATCTTCCTCCACTGAGAATTTTGATCGTTCGTCTCGCTCCCGGAGTGGAGCGCTGAATTTGATCCTCTCGCTTCCTACCGGTGATCACCCAATTGCCCGTCAGATCATCGGTGGCATCTGATACCTTTTCCCAGACCTCTACCAATGGCCCTTTGGGGGTAGTGGCCGATAGGGTCATTCGCTTGCCCTCCAAACGTGCGTCAAAGGAGGTGACCATTCCTATGATTTCGGGGTTGAGCGTGAAAAATTCAAGCGTCTCCTGAAGCTTACCTGCACTCACCGCAAAAGGCCCACCACCAGCGCCGACAAAGGAATTGTCCGCGAGGTTCTTCACTCCAAAGGCAAAGTAATTGTCCTGGTAGATCTTGATAAACTCTTGCCCGGATACCGGAATTTGGTTTTGGCTGATGAGTTTCCAAGCACCTTCCACTTGCTGGGCGGAGAGGGAAAGCGCAAAAAACAAAATTGGTAGTAGAAGGAATTTTTTCATGGAGGGTTAGGGAATTGGCGATAGAAGGTGGAAATTGAAAAAGATTCTACGAAAAACCAAGCGCTCTTTTTTTAGCAAAGACCCAATCCCCTTGAGCCCATGCACACCTTCCAATTTGGCAGCAGCAAAGAAGAAGTCCTTCAGGCCATTCCCGAACGCAAGATCAAAAAATTGGCGGCCGGAGAGAAGCGATTGGCGATACTCCGAATAGGTAACATCCTTCATGTTTTCGATGCCCAATGTCCTCACCGAGGTGCCGATCTAGGCCAAGCCAATATCAATGGTGCCGGTGAGATCATCTGTCCGCTTCATCAGTACCGATTTGATCTGAAGACAGGAGACGTCCGATCCGGGTACTGCAACTCGCTCCCCGTATACCGCAACGAGCTTACAGACTCAGGACTGACCATCTACCTTCCTTAGTGGAGGGAAGCGCCATTGGGAACAGGCTGATCGGAAGTAGCAACCCAGATGCCTCCATCGGCACTGCTAAATCCCGTAATCAGTACCTCAGACATGAAATCTGCCACTTGCCGAGGAACAAGATTGCACACACAAAGCACCTGCTTTCCTAGCAAATCTTCAGGGCTATAGTGGATTGTCAGCTGGGCGGAGGATTTTTTAATCCCTAGTTCCGGACCCAAATCCACCCAAACTTGATAGGCTGGTTTTCTGGCTTTTTCAAAAACCGCGACCCGCAGTACAGTTCCTACCCGAAAGTCAATTTTTTTGAAATCTTCTAGGTCAATCGTTTGCATTGTCAATATATTTTCTACTTTTAAGGACGTTTTTCGAAAGCTAACCCGTATTTCAATAAGTTATGTGGAACTGTTCAAGAATTTTTGCTGGTAAAGTTGCCCTGCTCAGCATGGCTGCTTTCGGCTACTTGCTCCTCCCATCGGAAGCAATGGCCCAGGAGGAAAACACGAAGAAACCCTTCGAAAAACCAATTGTAGAAGAAAATAACACAAGTTCTGAGTCTGGAGCTGCGGCCACACTTTTTACTCAGAAGCCAGCGGCAACCAAGCAAAGCGTGCCGCTTCCGATTCCTAGAAAAGAGGTGCATACGACCACGCATCTCCAAGAAAGAGAATCAAAAAAGAACGAATCCCCTTCCACCTTATCCTTCAATATTTTTTTATACATCGTAGATAAGTTTAAACAGGATCAGGATTAAAAAAATCGTCCAAAGCTGACCGTCCACGGTTCACAGCCCATTGAATCGAACTTCAACTATAATTTCCTTTTGGTTCATCCAAAAAAGAGCTATTCGCTACGAATAAAAATCAGCGTATTTTTCTAAATGGATCAACGTGAAAAATGTCTATCGCTAAAAACCACAACTGGCAGTGGACTGTCGACCGTTAGCGGTTGACTAACTTTACCCTTTACTGATAAATTCTTCCAAATCTGCTAAACTGATTTTTCCTTCGTAATAGGCGCGGCCAAATACGGCAGCTTGGAGCCCCAAGTCCCGTAGTCGTTTGAAATCATCAATGCCACGAACCCCGCCAGAAGCAGCGAGGTACAGATTTGGAAAGCGATCCAACACTTCCTTGTATAGCTCAAAATTGGGACCTTCCATCACCCCATCTCGGGTCACGTCCGAGCACTTCACGTGCTTGAGCCCACGCTCATAGAAAAACTCAATGTGGTCAAATAGGTCTAGTTCCGTTTTGGTCAACCAGCCTTTGATCTTGATTTTATAGTCGTTCGGGTTGGTGTCTGCAGCCAAGTAGATTTTTTCTCGCCCATAAGACAAGATAAACTGTGCAAAACGCTCCGGATGTTTGGCTGCTGCAGAAGCGATTGTCACGGTTTTGGCACCAAACTCAAAGCACTTAATCACGTCTCCGTCGGTAGTAATGCCTCCTGTAAAATCTACTTCTAAGTCAGTGTACCCTGCAATGGCTTCCAAAATGTTGTAATTTTTGGGTTCCCCTCTACGGGCTCCATCCAAATCCACCAAATGTACCCGCTTGATTCCTATCCCTTCAAAGGCCTGTGCAA
>JBEDEY010000272.1:0-8732 GCA_041175425.1 Bacteroidota bacterium
AATTGTCCTTCAAGTCTGTGCGGTCAATGACCGTCACTTCGACGCCTTCTTTTTGCAGGTAATACGCGGTAAAAAGGCCAACTATGCCTCCGCCGATGATTAGGGTTGGTTTCATTACAGATGTTAGATTTTAGAGCCAAGAAGCAAGAGAATCTAATTTCTTGCTTCTTGGCTCATGGTTCTTATTCTTAGATTACTTGAAATCCATGGACATAAGGATCGTCCTCGTCCAGGATGATGGTATTGTAGCCGTACACTTTCGCCCAGCCCTCGATACTAGGGACGATGGCGGGCTTGCCGGCAATTTCGGTGACTTCTTCGATTCTGCCTATAAATTTGGAGCCGATAAAGCTTTCGTGCACAAATTCATCTCCTGGCTTGAGCCAGCCTTTGGCGTACCACTGTGCCATTCGAGCTGAGGTGCCTGTGCCACAAGGAGAGCGGTCGATCGCCTTGTCTCCATAAAATACAGCATTCCGTGCGGTACTAGTTGGATCGATTGTTTTTCCTGTCCACAATACATGAGAAAGTCCACGGATCCGTTCTTGCTCGGGGTGGATAAAGTCGTAGCGCTCGTTCATCTTCTGACGCAAGTTGCGCGCCATGGAAATGAGTTGCTCTGCTTTGAAGTGTTCAATTCCTGGGAAATTTTGTTGAGGATCAACGATGCAGTAGAAGTTACCACCATAAGCCACATCCACTCGAAGCTTTCCCAGTTCCTCTGTTTCGATTTCAAGGTCTTCAGCTGCCAAAAAGCTTTTGACATTGGTGAGCTTCACGGAGGTGACCTTCTTGCCTACTTGTGTGTATTCCACCAAGACTAGACCTGCAGGTGCTTCCATCCGCAAAAATCCAGGGGTTTTTGGATGAATCAATCCTTCTTCGATGGCAATGGTGATCGTGCCGATGGTGCCATGCCCGCACATCGGGAGGCAGCCTGAAGTTTCAATGAAGAGCACCGCAAAGTCATTTTCCGGATCGTGTGGAGGGAAGAGCATGGAGCCAGACATCATGTCGTGACCTCGTGGTTCGAACATGAGGCCGGTTCGAATCCAATCCAGGTTTTCTAAAAAGTACTGTCGTTTTTCCAGCATGTTGTTTCCTTTCAGAAAAGGAACCCCACCCGAAACTACCCGTACGGGATTGCCACAGGTGTGTGCGTCGATGCAAGAGAAGGTATGGCGTGAAGGCATTTTTTGTGGGGGATGATTAAATGAAATACAATGGAAATAATATGGAGATAGGGTAGAAATACACTCCGCTACGCTCCGTGAAATAATTTATTGAAATACACTAGAAATAGACCGAGCAAGCTCGGTGAAATAATTTAAAGAAATACACTAGAAATAGACTCCGCTCCGCTCCGTGAAATAGGTTGAAATAGCAATTGGTGTTTGTATTTCACCGAGCCGACAGGCTCGGTTTATTTCCATTATATTTCTATCGTATTTCCACTTTATTTCAATTGAATTACTTAGTTAAAATCCCATTCACCGTTCTCCAAATTCCAAGTGGATTGGCATCCATTAGGGCCTCGGGGAGAAGTTCTTGGGGCATGTCTTGAAAGGCAATGGGTCGTGCAAATCGTTTGATCGCATAGCTACCTACAGAGGTGGTTTGGCTCGCCGTGGTAGAAGGGAAAGGCCCGCCATGCTGCATGGCATGACCTACTTCCACTCCCGTCGGAACTCCCTTAAAGAGCAAGCGTCCGCATTTTTCTTCCAGTAAATTGACTAGGGGAAGTTGACTTGCAAGTTCTTCAGACTCTGCCCATACGGTGATTGTGAGCTGTCCCTGAAGTTGCTGGGCGATTTGCATTAATTCTTCTTGGTCTCGATAAACTACCAGAAGGGCAAAGGCGCCAAATACTTCTTGGTGGAAGAGTTGATCTTTTAGCCAGTCGGCAGCCTTGATTTCTGCCAAGGCAGGACTTCCATGAATCAGGTGCCTTGGATCTGCCACTTTTACCCAACGAAGTTCGTTGCGCGCTTCCAATGCTTGGATGGAATCGTAATAGGCTTTTGCAATGCCCTCATGAAGCATGGGAGCAGCGGCTATCGCATGGAGTTCGGTAGCAATCGCTTGTTCAAAGTGCTGTGACTGTTTTTCGGGAACGAAAATCAGACCTGGATTGGTGCAGAATTGTCCTGCTCCCAAGGTCAGGGAACTGACAAATGCTTTTGCTAGCGCGTCATTTTCTTTCTCCAATTTTTGCGAGAAGCAGAAAATCGGGTTAACCGATCCCATTTCAGCAAAAACGGGGATAGGCACTTCACGCTGGTTGGCAAGTTGAAACAAGGCCATTCCCCCAGCATGAGAACCAGTAAATGCAACGGCTTTTGCCAAGGGATGCTTGACTAGCGCTTGGCCTTCTTCAATTCCTCCTTCCACATGGGTAAATAGTGCAGCAGGAAGCCCGCAAGCCGTAAGGGCCTCTTGGATACAAGAAGCTACTTTTCTAGAAGTTTCTGGATGCGCCGGATGCGCTTTGTAGATCACCGGGCAACCAGCGGCCAAGGCCGAAATGGTATCCCCGCCTGCTGTGGAAAATGCTAGTGGAAAATTGCTTGCTCCAAAGACCACCACTGGGCCGAGAGGAGTCAAAAATCTGCGAATATCGGCTCGAGGAAGTGGGCTTCGGTCCGGCAGGGCAGGGTCTATGGTGGCTTCTACCCAGGAACCTTCCTTTACTAGATTGGCAAATAGCCGAATTTGCCCCGTTGTCCTACCCAACTCTCCGTTGATACGGCCTTCAGGGAGATTTGACTCACGAATAGCTAGTGGCACGATTTCTCCTCGTTGGGATTCCAGGATATCAGCAAGGGTATCCAAAAAATGCCCTTTATCCTTTCCAGATCGGTTTTTATATTCTAGAAAAGCGGCTTGAGCTGCGTGAAAAATGAGATCTATAGGCATGGGTTATGGATTTGGTTGGGTTATTTGAAATACAATGGAAATACGATAGAAATAGACTGCGCTTCGCTCCGTGAAATAAGTTGAAACAGCAATCGGTGTTTGTATTTCGCCAAGCTTAAGCTTGGGCTATTTCAAGTGTATTTCTACCGTATTTCTAATTTATCTTATAGTGCCGGCCGATTCTTAATCCCATCCGTGATTATCTTTTCAATTCGTACGCGTTCTTCACCAATCAAGGTCAAGCGTGGTGCACGCACATGTTCGGATCCGATGCCGCAATGCTGCTCGGCCAACTTGATGTACTGTACCAGTTTGGGGTGGATATCGAGTTCCAAAAGCGGTAAAAACCACCGGTAAATCTCCCGTGCCTCCTCGATTTTCCCTTCCTGAACCAAGTTGTAAATGACAACCGTTTCCTTCGGGAATGCACAAACCAATCCTGCAACCCAACCTACTGCGCCCATCAGCAATTCTTCTAATGCCAAGGTATCCACACCGCAAAGAATCTGGAATCGGTCTCCAAATCGGTTGATCATTCGAGTCACATTGGAGATGTCTCGCGTAGATTCTTTGATCGCTTGGATATTGGGGCAGTCTGCCAGTTCGGCAAACATGTCTACCGTCACGAGGGTTTTGTAATCCACAGGATTGTTGTAAATCATCATGGGCAGCGACGTAGACTGTGCTACTGTCTTGAAGTAGGTGACCACCTCACGTGGGTCTGCTCCATAGCGCATTGGAGGAAGAATCATCAAGCCAGAAGCACCGAGCTCCTCCGCTTTTTTAGCCCAAAAAAGCGCGTCTTTGGTTGCTCCTTCAGCAATATTAAGAATTACAGGTACTCTGCCATTGATGTAGTTGACTGTTTCTCGGGTCAGGGTGATTTTTTCTTCCTGAGAGAGGACAGAGCTTTCGCCCAAGGTTCCTCCCAAAATGATTCCGTGTACACCACAGGCCAATTGGAAGTCTAGGTTCTTAAAAAACAGGTTCATGTCCAGACTGCCGTCAGCATGAAATTTGGTAGTTACTGCGGGAAATACGCCTTTCCAGTTCATAAGGATTCGATTTTAGCCAATGCTGGCTGGGGTGAATTTTTTTGTTTCTCAAATCTAAGCAAGGCCACTAAAAAAATCTGTTCCTGTATTAGTTCATTTTAATACTATATTGATCAAAAAATATTCGTTTGAACAATTTTTGATGTAATTCTATACCAAAATTACGCTTGTGGAAAAAATCATTTCCTTTCAAATCCCGAAGTCTCGTCGCGAGTTTGTGCGTTATCAGGAGGACCGGGGGCCTCATTTTTATGACAAGTTGCACCAGCATCCACAATGGCAGTTGACCGTTATCGTGGAGGGGAGTGGGCAATTCTTGAGCGGGGATTATGTGGGAAGGTTTCAGCCTGGTGATGTATTTTTTTTGGGGGAGAATGCTCCTCATGTCTTTCGAAGTGATGCGGCATACTTTGAGGAAAATTCGAATCTGAAAGTGGCTGGCAATACTATTTTTTTTGATTTTGAGGTGCTTGAAAATGCGTTGCTCCCAGTGGAAGAGCTTCAGTCGTTGAGGCGATTTCGCGAATTTTCAGGGCTTTGCTTTCAGTTGCAAGGAGAATCGGCTTCCAAGATCAAGGAGGCTGTAAATCAGTTTGGTGGAACACAGGGCCTCCAGCGGTTTCAGGTGGCGATAAGTCTTTTGTCCGTTCTCGAGCAAGCCGGAGGTTCGTTGCAGCAGCTTAATCGAGGAGGCAGGTTGTTGGGACTTTCTGAAAAAGATGGAAGCCGAATGGATCGGGTAATGCAGTATGTGCTGGCTCACCGATTTCAAAAAATCACTTTGGCCGAGGTCGCTGAAGAGGCGCACTTGAGTAAGGAGGCTTTTTGTCGATTTTTCAAGCTCCGTACTCGCAAGACTTTTACTGACTACCTGCTGCATTTACGGATCAATGAAGCCCAAAAACTACTGCAAGAAACCGATTTGAGTATTTCAGAAATTGCGTACCGGGTCGGCTTTGAGAATTTATCCTATTTCAATCGGAGTTTTAAACGCATTGCTGGGATGACTCCCCGAGAAGTAAGAGGGTGATTTTTTGCTTAAACCACAAAGACCCAAACTCAAAAGGGGAAGGGCCCTGGCATATTAGCTTTAACCTTGACTCATGGGGACTATATAAACCTTATGTGCCTATGTGGTTCCTCTTTTTTGTTTTTATTCTAATTTCTCCACCGTAGAATCTCCTAAAAAAATCTATGTGTCTATGTGGTTTACTAAAATGTACTGACCATGTAAATCAGTTAGGCATTTAGGTAAAGATTTTCTATGTTTCTGTCCGGTAATTTCTAGCCAAAATCTCTTTCCATGAAAAAAATAGTCCTTTTTCTTTCCCTCTCGCTCTTCTCGTTCCTGGCAAATGCCACGGAACTCGTTTCACTCATCCAAACGTACCAAGCAGACCGTGGGGCTTTAGGCCGTTTGTACACCAATCGCCTTTCTGGCGAGTACTTTACTCGGATGGAATCCTTCAATCGAGACTACCTCAAGACCCTACAAGCCCAAAACTATGGAGCGCTTTCTGAGGACGGAAAAATTGATTACGTGCTTTTCAGAAACTACCTGGAGAAGCAATTGGCGGAGCTAGACTTGGAAAAGCGTGATTTTATGCAAATCCAATCCGTAATCGCCTTTGGGAAGCCTCTGGAAAGCTTTGTTGTTGGCCGACGCAGGGCTGTTCAACCCGATTCCCAGTCACTTGCCGCTCAATGGAATCAGGTGGCTCAAGCCTTAGATGCCCAGCACAAGGCACTTGCCACCAGTTCGAAATATGATTCTTGGCAAAAGGCAGAATTGGCTGCTCAAGCAGTGGAAAGCTTGGCCAAAGTGGTCAAAGAATCCTATGACTTTTATTTTGACTTTGATCCCGCCTTTACCTGGTGGATGCCTACCCCTTGGGAAAAATTGGACGCAGGCATGAAAGCATATTCCAAGGCCTTACGTGCCCATTATACCAACTCCGTGAAAGACGATGGTAGTGGCATCATCGGCAAGCCTATTGGAAGAGAGGCTTTGGAAAAGCAACTGGCTTTTGAAATGATTGCGTACACGCCAGAGGAATTGATCGCAGAAGCTGAAAAGCAGTTTGCCTGGTGCGAGAAAGAGATGCTCAAAGCCTCGAACGAACTGGGCTTTGGCAACGACTGGAAGGCAGCCCTGGAAATGGTGAAGAATACCTATCTCCCTGCTGGCGCTTGGCCACAAGAAGTAGTTCGATTGGGAAATGAGGCCATTGACTTGATGGTTAAAAACGACTGGTTGACGGTGCCACCTTTGGCGATCGAAACCTGGAGAACGAGCATGATCTCAGCGGAGCGGCAGCGCGTGAGTCCCTTTTTCTTGGGTGGCGAGGTCATCCAAATTGCCTACCCTACTTCTGAAATGAGCCACGAGGATAAAATGATGTCCATGCGAGGCAATAACCCTCATTTCTCTAGAGCCACGGTACAGCACGAATTGATTCCTGGACATCACTTGCAGCAGTTTATGAACCAGCGTTACATGACGCATCGGCGACCTTTCGGTACGCCGTTCTGGACGGAGGGCTGGGCCTTGTATTGGGAGTTTGTGTTGTGGGATCGCCAATTCCCAAGAGACGCCAAGGACAAGGTGGGCATGCTCTTTTGGAGAATGCACCGGGCGGCTCGAATTATCTTCTCTCTCAATTACCATTTAGGCAAAATGACTCCACAGCAATGCATTGACCTTCTGGTCAATCGCGTGGGTCACGAACCTGCCAATGCATCCGCAGAGGTTCGCAGGTCTTTCGAGGGAAGCTATGGTCCCTTGTACCAAATTGCCTACATGATCGGGGCGCTGGAAATCTATGCGCTTCGCAAGGAGATGGTGGACTCGGGAAAGATGCCTGAGAAAACATTTCATGACTTGATCCTCACACAGAATGCCATGCCGATTGAAATTCTTCGTGCTAAGGTGACAGGCAAAACACTTTCCAAGGACCACCGGGCTAGCTGGAAGTTTTTGAATTAGGGCCCGTCATTATTCCCCAAAAAAGTTAACTTTAGATACAACACTAAACTGGGCACCAATGACGATAGAAAAAAAGAGGCCAGAAATAAAAAAAGGGGCGATGGAAATCGGGGACTCCAACATCGAAAAAGAAATGAAAAAAAGGATTCAGGAATCTTTAGATGACATTGAGGCTGGAAGGGTCCATTCTTTGGAGGAATTTAAGCAAATGAACAAAGCATGGATGAAGGAAAAAGGTTGGATTTAATCCTAACCGATTCATCCATGCTAAGATTCAAGCAAGAGATTTTCCCCTATTTAGAAATGCATTTTCACCAGAATCGGGTAGTTGAAATCATAGAAGAGTTATTTGAAAAAGTAAATTCTTTAAGGATTATGCCAACCAGGGGTGCTATTGATAGGGCCTTAGTATACGAAGGTCGAGAAGTTCGTTTTTTGATATTTAAATCTGGTAATCAATTCGAGATAAAAATCTTGTATTTGATTGATCAACTAAAAACCACTGTTTCAGTAATCGATTTTTTTTCCAACAAAAATGAACCCATTGAAGAAGAGGTTTCAGCCCTAGTAAACAATCACTTTCGAGTCCATTTTTGGCAATTCAAATTTCCCTTTGAATTCGCAAAGTGCCCAGTGATTGTGAATACATTTTCCATGTAAATTTATGCCTCAATCCTTGGTTCATGTGGACACCGTTAATTCGTCAATTTCGTCATTACCTCACCCTTGAACGTTCGTTGAGTACAAATTCGATTGAAGCTTACACGAGAGATGTGCAGAAGTTGGCAGATTATGTAGGACACGAATTTCCATCCAAAAGTCCTCTTGAGCTCGAACTGGAACACCTACGGAAGTTTGTAACTGCCCTAGCCAAGTTGGAGATTTCTCCCTATTCCCAAGCGCGAATCATCTCCGGGATCAAGGCTTTCTACCGCTTCTTGATGTATGAGGATCGCATTACAGAGGATCCCGCCCAACTGTTGGAAGCACCCAAATTGGGGAGAAAACTTCCTGATACGCTCAGCTATGAAGAGATAGAAACCTTGCTTGCAGCCATTCCGCTTGGAGAGCCCGAAGGGCATCGCAACCGAGCCATGATCGAAATGCTGTACAGTTCGGGTTTGCGCGTCAGTGAGTTGGTGGAACTTAAAAAGAGCCAGATTTTTGCAGAGGTGGGATTTTTGAAGGTGGTGGGAAAGGGCAATAAAGAACGACTTGTGCCGGTTGGACGGGCGGCCTTGCATTACCTCAAGTTGTACGAGGAGCATGTCCGCTCCCAGCAAGTGCCTTCAAAAGGGCAGGAAGAGTTTGTTTTTCTTAATCGTCGGGGACAAAAACTAACCCGTGTGATGGTATTTTTGATCATCAAGAAAACTGCTGAAAAGGCAGGAATTCAAAAAAACATCAGCCCCCATACTTTTCGACATTCCTTTGCCACACACCTCATAGAGGGTGGGGCAGACTTGCGTGCCGTCCAAGAAATGCTGGGACATGAAAGCATCACCACTACGGAGATTTACACCCATTTGGATCGCGATTACCTCAGACAGGTGCTGACGGAGTTTCATCCAAGGAAGTAAGGTTTCAAAGAATAGCTTGAAATCCTGGTCATCGAAAAAGGATGCCTAACCTATGATTTAATTTTTTTCTCCAACCTACTTTTTAATCGAATCCAATAGTTCTCGTACCTGCAAATCCCCAAATCCATAGATTCCCTCTCGCTCAGAAAACTGAGAAAATAGGCTGTCAAAATCAGTAATGCCCTTCGCCAAGAG
>JBEDEY010000273.1:0-8949 GCA_041175425.1 Bacteroidota bacterium
CCAATAGGCCATTGAGGTGAACAAGTTCGGCTTCATCGAGGTGAATTACTTTTTTATTGAGCGCTGCAATTTGAGGCTCCAAAAGCTCCAATAAGCGCAACCCTTTTTCAGTGATCAGTACATCCACTTTTCGGCGATTTTCTGGGCATTCATCACGTTTTACCAACTCCTTAGCTTTCAACTTGTCTACCAACCTTGAGGCATTAGACATCGTATTCAGCATCCGCTCTTGGATGGCAGCAATGGTAGCGGGCTTGCCTTGCTGACCTCTCAGAATTCGCAAGACGTTGTATTGCTCCGGAGAAAGATCCATGGGTTTCAATACAGCCGTTTGAAAACTCACCAGGTAGCTATGGGTGTACAATAAGTTCACCACAACCTTGTTGTAGCTGTCCTTAAATTCCGACTGCTTGATCGCTTCTTCAATCTTTCCCATGGGTTCACCTTTCAATTGATGTATATACATTTATTGTAGGTAAAAGGTTCAGGTTTTTTGAAAAAAAATTACCCTCACCCACCCTAAATACTTGATAAACAGTTTATTTATTCTATATTAAAACCTAAGCA
Organism: Bacteroidota bacterium; assembly: GCA_041175425.1. Classification (GTDB taxonomy): domain Bacteria; phylum Bacteroidota; class Bacteroidia; order Cytophagales; family Cyclobacteriaceae; genus Algoriphagus. The sequence continues at coordinate 568 of JBEDEY010000273.1, forward strand.
AAAAGTTAGTCAGGTTGTCCTGCCTGGAAAGGCCAAGTTTTTTCCGGACCCGATATCGTCCAATTTCCACACCTCGTACGGAGATCCCGAGCAAATTGGCAATCTCTTTGGTGTTGAGATTCATGCGGATGTAGGCACTGAACTTGACTTCTTGAGGCGTAAGCTCAGGGAAACTCTCTTTCAGGCGGGTGATGAATTTGCCATGCACCTGATCAAAACTATCCGCAAAGGCAGACCAATGCTCGTTTCCTTCTAGGTCTTTGTCGATGGATCGTACCAACCGATTGAGTTCCGTACTTGTTTCGGTATCAAGAGGTGCAGCATTGAGGGTTTTTAGTGAATTTTTGATGGTCGTTAGGAGCTTATTCTTTTGAATGAGATTCATCGCAGAAGAGGTCAGCTCTTGGTTTTTGAATTCAACCTCCGCTTGCAACTGGGCATTTTTCAATCGAATAATTTCTTCTTCCGAACGCTGGGTGAGAGACTCAATTACATCATCCTTTTTCCGAAGCGCTTGGTAATTCTCCTGTTCCAGTTCTTGGGTTTGTTTTTGGTAGCGCTTGTCCAACCATTTGAACCCAAAATAAAGCATACTACCCAAGAGAAGACCATACACTAGGTAGGCAAAAAGTGAACGATAAAAAGGCGGTCGAATGGTAAAAGCGTAATCAATGGGCTCAGAAACAGTATCAAAAATTGATTTGGTACGAACTTGAAACACATAATCTCCTTCTCTCAAATTGGTGTACTCCTTTCTAGAGTCACTACTCCAGTCGGACCATTCTTCTTCAAAATTCAATAGGCGATACTGGAATTGAAGTTCACTTTCACTTTCAAAATGAGCCGATCCAAAATCAAAGGAAAATGAATTCTGGGCATAGGAGAATTCAGAAACACTGTCTTTCATGCTCCCATGTCCAGAAAAAAGTAACTCGTCTACAAGCCCTCGATTTCGAATTTCCCTAAAGAATACGAGCGGCTGCTCTTCTTGTGCTTGATCCTCATCAGGCTGATAATGAATAAATCCTTGCTTGGCTCCGATAAGAATGTGTTCCTCATCCAGCACCATGACATTGGCCAAATCATCATTCCAGAGTCGCTTCACTTTGTTGAAAGGCGAATAGTGAAGACTCATCTTTCTATTTTTTTCCTGCTTAAGAATTCCTAGGCGAGTCTGTTCAATAAAATAAACATTACCCAAAGCATCCGTTTCCAAATCAGCGATAACGGGACCATAACCAAACAATTCATTGATCTCATCCACTGGCACAAAGCGGTCATTTTGGGGATCAAATTCAAAAACACCACCATTTGCAGTAAAGATTAAACGGTCGCCAATTCGAAAAACATTGATTAAATCATTCGTGGGAAAGCCTTGTGCGCTGGTGTACAGCTTACTTGAAACTACCGTTTTCAAATCAGCACTAAGTGTAACCTTGTAAACACCTTTGTATCCATGTGCCACCCAAAGCGTGGTTCCTTCGAATTCCATTACCCTTGCCGATTCTGAAAACTGCTGAATCTCTTGAATGAAGTCTAATTTCCCATTTCTCTTTTGATACAAACTCAAGCCCGTATAAGTGCCTTGAATGTAGAAATCAGGATTCTTCGGATAGGCTTTGATGATCCATGCTCCTTGAATGGAAGAAAGTGGCACGGCCCGATTTCCAACGATGGAAAAGGTGCCTCTGTGATGATTCATAATGACTTCCCCTTGAATCAACTGAACTGAATACACCTGCCCTTCGGTGCCAGGCAACTTAAGTATCCTACCTCCTTCCCATAGAAAGAGCCCATTATTGGTTCCCAAATAAACTTTAGTCCCAACTTTAAGAGCCGCATATCCGGAGCCCTCCAAACCCATTCGATCATCAATCAGCGAAAAGGGAGAAAATAAATCTACTCGTGCAATCCCATTGTTCATGGAAAGCCACAAGCCTTCCTGCTTGTCTTCAAAAATATAATTGATCGTCAAGTCCATCAATCCCGCTTCCTTATCCAAGTGTGTCAGCAAGTTCCCCTCTCGATCGATCACAAAAAGCCCAGCATTCTGTGTAGCCAAGGCTATGTTTCCTTTATTTAGCCGAAGACTGTAGTTGATCAAAAATTCATTTTTCCAAAAATCACCTTTCATCACAAAAGGAACACTGCTCCTACCATCGTACAAAAACAAACCTTGCGAAAAAGTGCTGACCAGCCACTTGTCTTTATCATAAGGCAGAATATTAGACACTCGCTTGTCCTTATAAAAATCCCCTCCAGCAATTGGGCTAAGTGAAGTATCGGTTACCTCAACTAATCCCTCTCCTAGAATCTGAGTGTACAAGCGCTCTCCAAGCTGAAAGGGAATGTCTAATCGTTTTTTGGTATCGATTACTTTTAAACCCACACCATCATAGGCAAAAATCCGATTGAACGTGCAAAAATAAATCCGCTCGCCAACCCCAAATATTTTCCAAGTTTCATCAAAACCACGCACCTCATCCGCTAAGCTGTCTGCCAAGGAGACATACGTTAACTGTCCTACATCATTTGGATGAAGAAACCCAAAATCACCTTGACTCCCTACATAAATCCGACCTTGATCTCCTACAAAGGCAGAGCGAACTTTGGTATTGTTCAAGCCATACCGAGTCCAGTTTTTTCCATCAAACTCAAGTAGCCCAAGGTTATTGGCCACGAATATCCTACCCATGTCATCCTGGACAATGTCAAAATTTTGTATCCCTGCACGGTAATCCAAAGCGGAGTAATTGGTCACAAATGGCTGACCTTGAAAGACAGATTGCTGGGCCCGTCCCTCAATAGGCCCGCCCAAAAAGAATAAAAAAAGCAACCCAATTGCGCTGCAACAAAAATAAAATACAAACCGAAGGATAGGTAGCATTGTGAAATTGTTTGTGTACAGGAAATAACCAACAAATAGGCTTATTGTTGTAATTAACCTCATTTATTTCAATTGATGAATTATTGATGTAGTATTTTTTTTAGAATGATGAATAGTTGTAGTTATTCAAAATTGGTTGTTTGTATAGACTTCTTCATCTTTACAAAAAAAAGTAAACCCATGAAAAAAATTGTAACTCAATGTTTCGCGCTTTGCGCGGTACTTAGCATGCTCTGGGCCTGTGACAATGGTTTCTCAGATGTTCCCGTAGTTGACATGCCTCCTAAAATCACATTAGGCGCAATCACAAGTGGCCTAACAGAAAAACAAGACTTTATTGTGGAAGCGACCTTCTTTGATGGGGTGGACGATGGCAAAATCAGTTCATTGGCTAGTTTCTCCTATACCATCACACGTGGTGGTGTCAGCGTTTCTACTGGATCAAAAGACCTTAGTGGTGAAAATGAAAAAGTAACCATCAAAGTGGTTGGCGGATTCACTCCAGGTAATTACAACCTTGATGTCAAGGCGAAGGACACAAACGGCAACGAAGCTGCTGAAAATGTATCCTTTACAGTTGCTTCAAGCAAACCAGCTTTTGATATCACAGGCGTGTGGTCTATGGAACCTATCGCTGGTGCAATGAAAGTGGGTCCTGCTCCTGGAAGCTCAGAGTGGTGGCAAAACTCTCTTGGAGATGTCACTGCAAGAGCTTGTTTCTTTGATGACAAGTACACTTTCGAGGAGAATGGAACTTTCAAAATGGGATTGGATGGCGTGACTTGGTTAGAAACCTGGCAGGGTGTTGCCGCTGATGGATGCGGTGCTCCAAAGTCTCCTTTTGACGGAACAAAAGCTTACACCTATACTTACACCACCACCACCCTTACACTAGTAGGACAGGGTGCACATGTGGGTCTTGCCAAAGTGAATAACGCGGGTGAAATTTCAAATGGTGCTGCTATCGCAAATCAAATTGCCTACACTATCGTAGAACAAACCAAGCAAGGAAATACACGCAGAATGACCCTACGCGTTCAAGCGGGCAATGGCGTATGGTGGGATTTCAAATTGATTTCCGGACCTGCCGCTAGTGCAGCGATTGAAGGCAACTGGAAGGTGGAACCTGTTGAAGGGGCTTTAACTGTAGGTCCTACTGCAGGCAGCAGAGAGTGGTGGTTCAATACCGCTGCGGATGTAACTACACGCGCTTGCTTCTTTGACGATGTGTATACCTTCAATTCCAATGGTTCGTACACCATGAACTTGGGTACGCAAACTTGGCTAGAAGGCTGGCAAGGTACTGAAGGATGTGGTACTCCAAAGGCCCCTCATGATGGCAAAGGGACTTACACCTACACCTACGATGGCGCTACGCTTAGACTTCTAGGACAAGGTGCTCATGTAGCCTTACCTAAAGCAGTAAATGCCGGAGAACTTCCAAACGTAGCCGTTCCAAGTGAAGTATCTTACAAAGTAGTAAGCCTTGTGGAAACTGCAGGTGTTAAAAGAATGACTATACAGATTGAGACAGGCACCGGAGTTTGGTGGACTTTTAAATTAATCTCTCAATAAGTAACTTACCGCCAGAGATTCTCTGGCGGTTTTTTTATAACCTAAGCATTATGCGAACTATTCAATCCCTCTTTTTTTTCGTAGCCTTGGCAATGGCTGCTTGTGTGCCAGATGACAAGTCTGGTCCAGACCAAAGCGGAACCACCGTGGCAATCCCCACACAAGGAGCAACTTCACCCACTTCCTATCCAAACATGAGCCTAGTTTGGGCTGATGAATTTACCGGAAGTGAATTAAGCAACAATTACTGGTCCCATGAAACTGGAAACGGATCCAATGGCTGGGGCAACAATGAACTTCAATTTTACCGAACACAAAACACCAGCATTCAAAATGGTCATTTGGTGATTACCGCCAAAAAAGAAGCCTTTGGAGGCAAAGAATACACCTCTTCCCGAATCGTCACAAAAGGAAAAAAAGACTTCCGTTACGGTCGAGTTGACATTCGAGCTTCACTACCCAAAGGACAAGGCATCTGGCCTGCACTTTGGATGCTTGGATCCAATTTTGACACGGTAAGTTGGCCTGCCTGCGGAGAAATTGACATCATGGAAATGATTGGAGGAGGAGGCCGTGAAAACACGGTTTATGGCACCGTTCACTGGCAGAATGAAGGTAAAAATGCCAAATATGAAGGAAAAACCACACTTTCATCTGGTACCTATTCAGATAAATTTGCAGTGTATTCCATCATCTGGGATGCCACCTCTATCCGATGGCTGGTGGACAACAAACAGTTCCATGTGATCGATACCACCCCCGCTGAACTGGATGAATTCAGACGAAATTTCTTCTTTATATTCAACGTAGCCGTGGGCGGTAACTGGCCTGGATCTCCTAATTCAACAACCGCTTTCCCACAGCACATGATTGTGGATTATGTGCGGGTATTTCAAACAAACTAATTCCTGAGTTAGCTTAAAACTTAAATCTGCAACCTAAAAATCAGCTAGGTGAGCTAAAAAAAAACAGGTTATTATCTTTAAAAACTAGAGGCTGTCCCATCGGAGACAGCCTCTTTTTTTAGCTAAGCCAATCCCCAATAATTCGATTGACTTCTTCTGGCTTTTCGATGCAACTGCTGTGCCCTGCCCCTGCTATAGTCTCTAGTCTGGCTCCTGCAATCCCCTGATGAATAAAGGCTGCCTTTGCTGGGATCGTAGCCACATCCTCATCTCCAACGATCACCAAGGTAGGACAGGAGATTTTGGCTAGCTCCTCCTCCACCCCCTTGCGATAGATCACTCCTTCTACAGGTCCTGTGATGGATTTTTTGTTGGAAGCCAATTCCTTTTTCCAATGACGGACGGACTCCTTATTCCTAGGATCTGCCAACCAGCTTTTTGCAAACATGATTTTCATAACCTTGCTAGCGATGGGAGGAATGATCCCGATCCAACGCACCATCCCGTTGAGCAGCTTGTACTGTGGCAGATTCTCTACGGGCTCCGCATTGGCAGAAGTCTCGAGCAAAACCAAGCTTTTGACCAATTCTGGGTGACGAGCAGCGAGACGCATGCCCACAAAACCTCCCATGGACAAGCCTAAAAAATGAACCGGGCCACCCACCAAGGTTCGGATTAATTCTGCGGCGTCTGCAGCTACGGTATCCATGTCGTAGGGCCCTCCAACTTCACTTCCGCCTTGTCCTCGATGATCGTATGCAATCACGCGGTACTGCTTCGAAAATTCAGCTACTTGCGCAGCAAACATCTTGTGACTCCAAAGTAAGCCATGTGCAAAAACCAAGGTCTCGGATCCAGATCCATGTTCTTGGTAAAATAGTTTGGTCTGGGAAAGTGTTACAAACGGCATAGTTTAAAGCGGTTAGTGACTGAGATTAAATCCAATTTTCAGATTATAAAAAAGAAGGAGAGGCCATTAGGCAAGCTCTCCTTCTTTCTATTGACATAGCCAAATATGGCAAGCTTACCAATCCAAACCTGGCTGGGTAATGCGTGCATTTTCACGAGCCTTGTGCTGGTCCACGATGGTGCGCACATCCTTAAGAAGTTGCTTCGCATCATACACAATGCCATCTTTTACGGTATACTTGACGCCTCCTACACGAACAGGCTCATTGGAGTCATTCACTCGAATGGCACCAGTACCATACAATACCTTTAGGTTTTGAAGTGGATTTTCTTCCAAGATGACAAAATCAGCCAACTTCCCTACTTCCACCGTACCCAGGTCCTTATCCAAGCCCAAGGCTTCTGCACCATGCATGGTCGCAGCACGGATCACTTCCAAAGGATGAAATCCTGCTTCGCGCAACATTTCTAGTTCACGGATGTAAGCAAAGCCATACAACTGGTAAATAAATCCAGAGTCAGAACCAGCAGTCACTCTACCACCACGATTCTTGTATTCGTTGACAAAGGTCATCCAAAGGCGGTAGTTGTCCTTCCAAAGCACTTCTTCTTCTGTAGTCCAATCAAACCAGTACGAGCCATGAGATTGACGGTTGGGAGCATAAAAACGCCAAAGGGAAGGCAGTGTGTACACGCCGTGCCACTCTTGCGTACGTGCACGCATGAGGTCTCGATTGGCTTCGTAAATATTAAGTGTGGGATCCAAGGTGAAATCCAACTCCAACAACTCATTCATTACCTTATTCCAATGCTCAGAGAAAGGAGGTGCTGCTTGTTGCCAGAGTTTCCCTGCTTCTGCAAAGCGATGCTGCTCGTTCTGGTAATTGTAATCCAATCTAAAATTTTGGATAGTGCGATCGGTAAATAAAGCCTCTGGGAGACCATACCAGTGCTCCATGGAAGTAAGTCCTGCACGAGCAGAATTAAGCACATTCCATCGCGCTACATCCAACTGCTGGTGGTGCATGGCAGAACGTAATCCGATTCGCTTATTCTCAGAGATAGCTGCCTCCATCACCTCCGGCTTGGCGCCGAAGAACTTGATCCCATCTGCACCTTTGGCTTTATTCTCATTTACCCATGCTTTAGCTTGCTCAGCATTCGTAATGGGCGCTTTTGCTCCCTGCCCAAAGGCACTATAAGCCAAAATTCGGGGAGCAGTGATTTCATTGGCAGCAGATTTTTTCTTGTGATCCAAAACCCAGGTAAGTCCATTTCCTGCCGAAGGATCACGAACAGTCGTGATGCCATGCGCCATCCATAGTTTGAATACGTATTCTGCTGGAGTGCCTTGTCCTGAACCTCCGATATGTCCGTGCATGTCAATCAAGCCTGGCATGAGGTAGTGCCCGGTCAAGTCCATAACCTTTGTCTTATCGTCTGCTTTGGGGCGACGATTTTCGTTGATCGGTACTCCAGGATAGCCTACGGCTTGGATTTGGGTGATACGGTTTTTCTCTACTACGATATCTACTGGTCCTAGGGGCGGTGCACCCGTACCATCGATAAGCGTGACACCACGAATGATCAGTTTCTCATAAGGGCCCTCTCCCTCTGCTCTTGCAGGGGAAGGCATGATCTGTGCACTAGACCAGCTGACGCTAGCAACCAATGCGAGACCTAGGAAAAGTATTTTTTTCAACATAGCTAGTTGGGGTTCTTAAGGTGTATAAGTTAGGGGAAATCCAGAAATGAAAAAATGTTTTTATGATTAACGCAATTTTTGTCAACAGTCGACAGACCACAGCACATTTTTTTAAACTTCAAGGCTTATTTCTTCAGTTAGTGGTGACGGAGCGGAGACTTACGTATTCAAAGTAAAAGATTAGCAACAAAAAAGCCCCGTACGGACGGGGCTATAAAAACAAACTGCTGTCGACGGTGGACTGTCAACCGTTGACCATGTTACAAGTCTTTGAACTTTTCCATAATCTCTTCAGAAATCCCTGTAAAGGAATATCCTCCATCATGGAAAAGATTTTGCATGGTCACCATGCGGGTCAAGTCTGAGAACAAACTGACGATATAGTCTGCACAAGCATCTGC
>JBEDEY010000274.1:0-2739 GCA_041175425.1 Bacteroidota bacterium
TCCATCGGACGATGGGTCACATTGCAACGGCCCCCACCAGAGATTTTGACTTTGGAGAGTACTTTTGGGGATTTTTCAAAAAGGAGCACCTCGATTCCAGGCCCACTTGCGTGAATAGCAGCAAAATAGCCTGCAGCTCCCCCACCAATGACAGCAATTTTCACCCGATATCCAGTTGATTCGACGCTAAAATTAAGGCTCTTTTTTGAGATCAATCGATTTTTTCTTGACCGACAAACTTCTAGTTCCGTACTTGCTACAAATTACGCCCAATTGAGACCCTTACTTCTTTCCCTAGTCCTTCTACTTAGCCTGTTTACTTTCGCTCCATTGGCAGCTACAGCCCAGGTAAACCTCGGCCAAACAGACCGTTGGATGAAAGGGGCATTGGCAGCGATGGAACGGAGCGATTACCAAACCGCCAACTCTATTTTCCGGAACCTCATAGATTCAGGGCTACCCCTACCTGAAGAGATGCCCTACTACTTTTCGGAAACGCTTTTCAAATTGGGCCAATATGACAACAGTCAAAACTTCCTGAACAAGTACTTGGAATTGACGGGCTTTACCGGACAAAATTACGAGTACGCAGTTCAGCTAAAGGAAAAATTAAAGGAGCCTATCGCTCAAATACTCGCCTGCGAGCTATGCGATCGCCGTGGATATCGCTATGAGAGTTGCACGGTGTGCTTAGGAAACAAGCAATCGGAACAAGATTGCTCCTACTGCAAAGCAAAAGGGGTGGTCGGCTGTAGTCGCTGTGGGGCTTCAGGAATGATCAAAAAAATGAATGTTTTCAACATTGTTGAGTTTTTTGAATGCGAGCGCTGTGCTGGTAAAGGCAGACTTAGTTGCCCTAATTGCAGTGGAACGGGCAAAGAAATAAGTGGGTGCAAAACCTGTGATGGCTCCGGAAAAACCGCTTCTACAGCACTATGCAATCATGAGAAACATGTGCATGCTGATCCTGCTAAAAAATAGGTTTTTATAGTAGGCAACGGATGACAGTCCACGGTCGACGGCTTACCTTTTTGAACTTCAAACCTTATTTTCTCGCTTTAGCCGGAATTACTCTAAATTTTCCGAAGCGATTAGCATTAATTGAAGCTCTCTGCATTTAGTGGTTACTTTTTCTACTTGCAGTATTTTTGTACCGACTCTTTTCCTCCGGGATATTCCAAGGCCGCAGCCAATTTGAAGTCCTCGCAAGCTTGTTTATTTCGATCCAATGCTTCTTTCAGCAATCCTCGGTTGAGGTAAGCCTGCCCAAAATCCTTATCCAACTGAATGGCATTTCCGTAGGCTTTCAATGCATCCTCAGGCATTCCCAACTGCTGCAATGCCCTGCCCTTTAAAAATGAAGCCATTGCTGGAGCACCAGAAATCTCTTCTGCCTTGGTAGCATAAAGCAAAGCGCTAGCATAGTTCTCTTGATCCAATTGGATCGTAGCGAGACTCAACAGCACCTGAAAATTGTTTGGATCTTGACTGAGCGCTTGCTCAAAATCGAATTGTGCTTCCTCGAATTTGCCAAGCTCTTGATAGGCTCTCCCTCTGCCAAATAGCAAATCCAAGTTGCTGGGATCCGTTTTTAAGGACTCGGAGTAGGCCGCTATGGATTCGCTGTAATCCCCTTTATTGAAGGCAGCAATCCCAGGATTTATACTAGGCGAACTGGAGCAAGAAACAAGGAATACTACGGTAAATAGGAAAAATAAATAGGGAATGATGCGATTCAAATGGGTTTTAAACAGCAACATTATTCTCTCTTAAGGCATCGTTTAGGGAAGTTTTTAGATCTGTGGATGCTTTACGCTGTCCAATGATTAGCGCGCAAGGTACTTGGTAGGTTCCAGCAGGAAATTCCTTGGGGATGGTTCCAGGTATCACTACCGAACGTGGAGGAACATAGCCCTTGTATTCCACTGGACTGGCTCCCGTCACATCAATGATCTTGGAACTTGCAGTGAGGGTTACTCCGGCTCCAATGACTGCTTCTTTTCCAATACGAACTCCTTCTACAATGATCACTCGGCTTCCAATAAAGGCACCGTCTTCTACAATCACTGGAGCGGCTTGCACAGGCTCAAGTACCCCACCGATTCCAACACCCCCACTCAAATGCACATTTTTACCAATTTGGGCACAGGAACCCACCGTGGCCCAGGTATCTACCATGGTGCCGGAATCTACGTATGCTCCGATGTTGACGTAACTTGGCATCATCACTACCCCAGAAGCTAAGAAGGCTCCATAGCGGGCTACCGCATGAGGCACTACCCGCACGCCCTGCGCAGCATAGTTTGTTTTTAGGGCCATCTTGTCGTGAAACTCAAAGGGACCTACCTCGATGGTTTCCATTTTTTGGATGGGAAAATACAGGATTACTGCTTTTTTGATCCAGTCATTCACGGTCCATTCTCCATCTTCCGATGGACTTGCTACGCGCAATTTTCCAGTATCCAAATCTGCAATGATGCTTCGAATGGCATCTTGGGTTACCGCTTCTTTGAGCAATTCTCGGTTTTCCCAAGCCGCTTCAATTGTTGATTTCAATTCCATCTGTGGTCTAGTTCTAGTAGGTTGATCTACCCCGAATCCGAAAATTTCCACTGAGGAAAGCCAGCGGCTGGGGAAGGTTTTGAGAATACGAAACAAGCAAATCCTTAGGGAACTTCATAGGTTTTTCTGCAGAAAGAGCAGGAACCCATCTTACTAATAGCTCAAATGCAGCTGGAC
>JBEDEY010000275.1:0-4266 GCA_041175425.1 Bacteroidota bacterium
ATGGGTAAAATATGGATGGCAGCGCCCTTGAATCCCAAAGATTTGGTTCCCATGCTCAAAACCAAAGAGGTGCTAGAATGGGATCGAAAAAAAGGCGGGCTTCAAGCCCATGCTGAAATTCGGATTGGCGCGATTGTGTTGGGAAATAGACCCCTTCCTAAAGTAAACCCCGAACTGGCAGTTCAACTTCTGCTAGAGACACTAAAAGAAGAAGGACGGTTTTTATTGGATTGGAGTGACCCTATTTTGGGTCTGATTGCAAGGGTAAAATCCTTGGCAATCTGGCATCCGGAACAGAATTGGCCGGATTGGTCGGTTGATTCCCTTTGTGCAAATGCTGCAAACTGGTTAGAACCCTACCTGATGGGTATCACAAAGAATGAGGAATTGAAAAAATTGAATCTTAGTCAATTTTTATATCATTCGCTTTCATTCGAGCAACAACAAGATCTGGAAAAGAAAGCTCCATCAAGTTTGCAAGTTCCATCAGGCAGCGAAATCCCAATTAACTACCAAGAAGACGGTAGTGCTCCTCGCCTAGCTGTGCGCTTGCAGGAACTCTTTGGAATGCTTGAAACCCCTAAAGTAAATGAAGGTCGAAATCCAATCTTGATTGAGCTTCTCTCTCCAGGTTACAAGCCTGTACAACTCACCCAGGATTTAAAGAGCTTTTGGACTTCAGGGTATTTTGAAGTCAAAAAAGAACTCAAACAGCGCTATCCCAAACATTCTTGGCCAGATGATCCCCTTAAAGCAGTGGCTGTGAGAGGGGTCAAAAAAAGAGAATAAGTGCGGTTTACTCCTCAAAAAGGTCTTTTAGTTCCTTAAGCATCGGTTCCACTTCCAGCTTTTTTAAAGCGAGACTCTCTTCGTCCTCAGGATTGTGCAGGTAGTGATTCCAATGCTTTTCAGCCTTGCGTATCGTCCTAGGGGTGATATCAAATTCTACGCTGTCCAAATAGCCTTTTGCAAGGGTAGATGCTTTAAAATTGCCAAAAAGAAAGACTCGGAAGATATCTACAAAGCGTTCAGCTAGATTGAACTCTTCTAAAATTTGAACGAATGCGCCTTGAACGGCTTTGTTTTTTTTATCCAAAATGGCTTCAAAAATGGCATCCAAAGATTCTTCATTCCAGGAAGTTTTAGCCAATGCTCGACAAGCTAAATACGCAATTTCCCATTGATCTCCTTTAACCAAGGTGATCAGATGGTCCTTTGTTTCTTCATCTGCCATGCTCCCAAGTTTGTCCGCAAAGTGATAGGCCTCCTCTTCTTTGGGGTCGCACATCCGATTCAGCACTTTTTGTATGTCTTCCTGCATATTGTTTTCTTTCTTTGTGCAAAGATAGTTACGGAACTGGCTTTACGATGAAAATACCCCAAACTCAAGTTGTATCCTGCGCTCAAGCACTTCTCCTTATGGATCAAGCTGAAGAAAAGGGTTGGGAAATTCGCTTTTTACCTGAAAAAAACCAGCTAATAGTTGAAAATGAGGGGAGCTGGTTGATCAAACTCTTTCTCCCATGGACCCTATCTTGGCATCCTGAACAAAAGTTTCAAGAATTGGACGATGTCCATTACTGCTTGACATTGGTTAGGGCTGGACAAGCTGCTGTTGGGTATTTTCATCAAGGCAAGCTTCTGGATCACAAAGTATTCCGAGGTTATTTGGTTCGGCAAAAGCAAGGTAAATCTCAGTTTAAGTACCTGAAAACTAAAGGTAAATCTAGAGCTGGTTCACGTATCAGGTTAGAAGAAACACAACTATTTTTTAAAGAAATCAATCAGCGCCTACAGGTGTATGCCAAGCAGTACCCACTCAACTTTTGGGGTCTTGGTTGTGCCAAAACCATGTGGCCCTTGTTATTTGATGGGGATATAGCACCTCCCTTCACTTCCAAATCCCCTGAATTGATTGAACTCCCCTATCCCTTCACCAAAGGATCTTACGAGGAGTTGCAAGAATTGGAATTACGGATGCAGCAATTTCACCTGCTCCTATCTCCAGCAGGGAAAGAAGTGCTTTCAACCGCCCTATCGTCCAACAATCCCGAAGACGCTGACGATACCTGGTAAGCATAAAAAAACCTTTGGCTTCCGAGGAAACCAAAGGCAAAAAGGAAAGTGGGCGTTGGTTTAGCTTTCTTTAATTCCTTTTTCTGGGAAAGAGTAAGACAACATGTTGATTGTTTCATGTGCCATTTTGATATTGAATTCGTAGGCTAGACTCTTGTAGTTTACCAAATCCACGATCGTTCCAATAAAGCATAATCCGACGGTGAGTAGATACAGGATTCCAAGGCCAATTTGCCCTAGGATAAAGCGATGCAAACCCGCAAAGCCAAAGAAACCGAGCAAAGTCAAAATCAATATCATCTGCGGGTCTTTTCGTCTTGCTCGATATACTTGAGCAAATAAGGACGCTTCTTCTTCATCCATGCTTTTCATCAATCCCTGGATGTAACCCAATTCCATGCCTTCCAATTCAGGAAGATGTCTCAATACATTAGCCATAGTATGCCCTGTTTTTTAGTTGTTTAATTAATACCCAAATACGATGAAAGATGACTCCATAAGCCATTGCTGCCAAGGGATGCATTTCCCATGAGGCTAGATATTCGCCTCTAGCAAGCAGGTTCATGGCCCTTCCCAATCCACATCCGGGGCACCAGGTCAAGCCTAAATTATCCAAAGGACAAAGGCTGAAGGTGCCTGCATAAGGATTGATGGTGAGGATGGCAAGTATACACGCTACCCAGGTAATTAATTCTACTGGGATAGTTTGCAGTCGAGGCCTCAAATCTTTCATGGATATTCAATTTACTAAAATGATGCCAAACCGCTAAAAAAGCGCTGGAAGCGGTTTAGGCAAAAAAAGTCTGCTGTTCCTGTTGGATAACTGAACAGCAAGCTGTCCGTTTACGAACGATTTAATACGGGCAATTGGAGTTGAAGTACCCGCCCAAATTGCTGAATCTGTTGGCGCTCTAGATTCTTTTTAAGCGATTCGTGGTTTTTTACTGCTCCAAAGGTTTTTAAACCAGAGGATTTTAAAAATAGTCCCAGAAAATCACCAGGGACTTGAATATTCCCAGAAATACCCACTGCCTTAGAGGCTTCTTTTCCAAGAAAATAGGAAAGCAAAGCTTCCAATTGGCTTGTTAAAAATGAATCAGGGATATTTTTTTGATAGAATTCGAGCAGGGCCTTCGTTAGTTTCTTTCCAGCATCAGAAGCCTTTAGGTGCCTCTTTCGAATCAATCGATCCAACTCAAATGCTTCTTTAGCCGTGGTAGGCCACAAAGATGGCTCGATCCCCATCAGCTCCCCAATCCACTTCCAATATCCAAGCACCGCTTGGTGTTCCTTTGCACTTGGGGACATCCCCAACTTGGTCATTCCGCGAAGTACAAGGTGACTAAACGCCAAATTGGTTCCCAATAAGTCTTCCTGATTGATTGGTTCTCCATATTCAGAGGACCAATCTTTGGAATATGTTCGAATAAAATAGCGGCTGTAGGCATGAATCAAGCGAACCTTAGCACAAGTCAAAAAGGCTTCATCCTGACTCGTAAATGCCCCGGGTTTAAAAACATCCAAAACAAAGCGTGTAGTCTCCCCTAGCCTTACACCGATTTGATCGAGGATGCGTTGGGAACGAACGAGCACTTGGGCACCCGCAGCGAAAGCATAGCAATAGGGCAAGGAATAAAATCCAAGCATTGCCAGATACATATCCCCTCGTTGTTCAAAAAACTCCTGTGCTAGCCGATGCTCCCCTCCAGAAAATTCTTTTTCTTTGTGAAGGTAGAATTCAAAATATAGCCGCAGTTCCTCTGGAAAATAGTCCGGTAGCTTCGCTGGAATGACTAGCCAAGAGTTAATCTCTGAAGCCAGATTGGGTTGAGAGACCAACACTTCAACAGCTCGATCTGCCAAAGCATCCTGTTTGAGTCGTAATTGATCGAAATTTAGGTTGTTGTATTGCGCAAGTAGATTCACTTTTACCTAACCAAAAATTCACACTTTAGTTGCCAAGAGATGCGAATCCAGTATAAAATCTATTTCACCCTCTTCATTTGCCTACTCATTCAGCACACGAAAGGGCTTGCACAGTCATCCACTGACCTCTGGGTGATGGACACCGAAGGCAAAGGAGGAAATCTCAAAATCTTACCTGCTACTGCCAAACCACTTACCAATCGGCCTGAATACGACAATCAACCCAGTTTCATCAACGATTCCGAATTGATTTTTTCTGCTGCC
>JBEDEY010000276.1:0-3479 GCA_041175425.1 Bacteroidota bacterium
TCAATGCCCATTTATTCCTAGAAAATTACTCGGATCAGGACAGTTTTGGGCATAAAAATCCAGCTCTTTTTCTGCTGCTACCCCGGGATAATCTCCCCAATTACTCTCCAAATCCCAGATCAACTGAAAGTGAAGGTGCGGTGGCCAGTCCCCGTTTTCTGGATAAGGGCCTACCTGACAAAAACCTTCTCCAGCTCGAAAAACCTGTCCCACTTCCAAACTTTGTAAATCTTCACGTCGGAGGTGGCCATAAAGGGAATAGAAAATCTTCTCCTCAACCTGGTGCTCCAAAATAATCGTAGGCCCATAGTTGCCAAACCCTTCATTATCTTGGAAGCTGTGAACTTTCCCATCGAGTGGGGCGAAAATCGGACTTCCCCCTGCTGCCCAAATGTCGATCCCAAGGTGGATGTTGCGAAAGTCTTCTAGGGCAGTGGCAAAGACCTCGCTGCGGCGGTAGATGTCTCGCTTCTCCAAATATCCCCCATAACCATAGCTCTTGTCCGTACTATGTAGTTGTTGGAATACAAACGCATCGAAAGATGGGGTGTCGCTCAGATCCACCGCGCGAAGGCCGGCATTACCTGCTGTAAAGTCCAAGGGAATCGAATTTTTAGCACTTAATGGCTCTCCCATCACAGGAAATATAGACAGCTTGTTCCAATTCATGCCTGTAAAATTAAGGCTTCAGTCCATACATGAAAGTGAAATTTTGGCGACTAGGTTAAAAGAAGTAATTCAAAGTCAGCTAATTCGATATTTCTCCTTTCCCCTTCGGATAATTTTTCTAATTTTACGCCAATTTGGACCTAAGTAAAATTTAATTTCTTCTCTCCCCATGCCTAAAGACAGTAGCATCAAACACGTATTAATCATTGGTTCAGGTCCTATCGTCATTGGGCAAGCCTGTGAATTCGATTATGCGGGTTCTCAAGCCTCTAGATCCCTTCGGGAAGAGGGAATTAAAGTTACACTGATCAACTCCAATCCGGCCACAATCATGACGGATCCGGTGACAGCTGATCACGTGTACTTGCTGCCTTTAGAAAAAAAATCAATCCGTAAAATTTTAACTGATCATCCGGACATTGATGCGGTGCTTCCTACCATGGGAGGACAAACTGCCTTGAATCTGGCCATTGATTGCGACAAAGCAGGAATTTGGACAAATTACGGGGTACGCATGATCGGTGTAGATATTGAAGCGATTGATACTGCCGAAAACCGCGAGAAGTTCAAGGCTTTGATGGAAGAAATTGGGGTAGGGGTTTGTAAAGGTGATACCGCAACCTCCATGCTTCAGGGCAAAGAAATCGCCCAAGAAATTGGTTTTCCACTCATCATCCGCGCTTCCTACACACTGGGAGGAGCTGGTGGTGCTTTTGTAGAAAAAGCAGAGGACTTTGAGCACTACCTTTCTGTAGGTCTCCAAGCTTCTCCAGTTCATGAGGTGCTCATCGAACAGAGCATCATGGGCTGGAAGGAATACGAGCTAGAGGTGATGCGCGACAATATTGGCAACATGATTGTCATCTGTTCCATCGAGAATTTTGACCCCATGGGCGTGCATACCGGAGACTCCATCACGGTAGCTCCAGCAATGACCCTACCCGATACGGTATTCCAGCGCATGCGCAACTTTGCCATTACGATGATGAATAGCATCGGCAATTTTGCTGGGGGTTGTAACGTACAGTTTGCTGTAAGCCCAGACAACCAGACCATCATCGGAATTGAAATTAACCCACGGGTATCTCGCTCTTCGGCATTGGCTTCCAAAGCTACTGGATACCCCATTGCCAAGGTGGCGGCCAAGCTCGCCATTGGGTACAACTTGGACGAGCTCACCAACTCCATCACAGGCACTACCTCAGCCTACTTTGAGCCATCTATCGATTACGTAATTGTGAAGATTCCTCGTTGGAACTTTGACAAGTTTAAAGGTGCAGACCGTAAGCTTGGACTTTCCATGAAGGCAGTGGGTGAAGTGATGGGCATTGGGCGAAATTTCCAAGAAGCCCTCCAAAAAGCCTGTCAATCCCTTGAAATCAAACGTAATGGTCTAGGTGCCGATGGAAAAGAACTCAAGGACCAGGCTCAAATCTTATATTCCCTAGCGAATCCAAGCTGGAACCGCTTATTCCATGTGTATGATGCTTTTAAACTCGGCATCTCATTCCGAACCATCCACGATTTGACCAAAATCGACAAGTGGTTTTTGAAGCAAATCGAAGAGTTGATCCACTTGGAAGCGGAAATTAGCAAGTATAAGCTAGAGACCATCCCTAGAGAATTGATGGATGTAGCGAAGAAAAAAGGCTATGCCGATCGCCAAATCGCACATTTGTTGGACTGTCTTGAAAGTGATGTCTTTCACAAACGCTACGAGGAGATGGGCATCAAGCGGGTATACAAGTTGGTAGATACTTGTTCAGCTGAGTTTGCCGCAAAGACGCCCTACTACTACTCCACTTTTGGGGATGAAAATGAATCAGTTCGCAGTGAGAAGAAAAAAGTAGTGGTTCTAGGATCAGGCCCCAACCGAGTGGGTCAAGGCATCGAATTTGACTATTCCTGCGTGCATGGGGTTTTAGCTGCCAAAGAATGCGGCTACGAAACCATCATGATTAACTGTAACCCGGAGACGGTGTCTACAGATCCCGATGTAGCAGACAAATTGTATTTCGAGCCGGTATTCTGGGAGCATATTTACGAGATTATTTTGCAGGAAAACCCAGTGGGCGTCATCGTACAGCTTGGTGGACAAACGGCCTTGAAATTGGCGGAAAAGCTATCCAAGTACGGCATCAAAATTATCGGCACGAGCTACGAAGCCTTGGATTTGGCAGAAGATAGAGGACTTTTCTCAACCCTTCTGAAAGAAAATAATGTGCCTTATCCTGAGTTTGGCACCATTCACAATACTGACGAAGCGCTTGAGCTTTGCAAGACGATTGGCTTCCCATTGTTGGTTCGTCCAAGTTATGTTTTGGGCGGTCAAGGAATGAAAATCGTGATCAACGAGAAGGAATTGGAAGAGCATGTGGTCAACGTGCTTCGTGATATTCCCAACAACGAGATCCTTTTGGATCACTTCTTAGAAGGAGCGATCGAAGCCGAAGCGGATGCGATCTGTGATGGAGAAAACGTCTACATCATCGGCATCATGCAGCACATCGAGCCTGCAGGAATTCACTCTGGAGACTCCTATGCCGTGCTTCCTCCTTACAACTTGGGGGATTTGGTGATTCGGCAGATAGAAACTTACACACAACGAATTGCCTTGGCCTTGAGGACCGTTGGATTAATCAACATTCAGTTTGCCATCAAAAATGATAAAGTATATGTAATCGAGGCGAATCCACGTGCTTCGCGAACAGTGCCCTTTATTTGCAAGGCCTACCAAGAACCTTATGTCAACTATGCCGTAAAAGTGATGCTAGGAGAGAAGAAGGTGACGGACTTTAATTTCAAGCCAG
>JBEDEY010000277.1:0-48777 GCA_041175425.1 Bacteroidota bacterium
GGACAACAAGCGTTTTTTGCGAAAAATATCCAGAACTACCAGTGGAAAACAAGAGTTCAGGCCTACCTCACAAAGGTGAATGATGCTTCGAAACTTGAAAATGCTCGAAAGTACTTACAGAATAAGGGATTTGACCCAAACAGTTTTGCTGCATTTGAAGCGGATTATCGGACCAATTATCCAAATGCCTATGCTACTGAGTCCGGAACTTTTGAATACGAAGCCCATCCAATACTCTCAAGAGTTGATCTTTCTAAGTCCTACCAAGAGCTAGAGGTCGATGGGGTCTCCTATGTATTGGTAGTAGGAAAAGTTTATCCTCCGGGGCCACGGAAATTTGAAGAGGCCCGGGGATTAGTTATCCGAGATTACCAAGCATCTCTTGACCAAGCACTTACAAAAAGATTAAAAGAAAAATATCCTGTTCAAATCAACGCAGAGGTCAAAGAAAAGACTTTTGAAGCTTTGAACCATTAATTCCTTCCATTCGGATCTCCCGAAAAAGAAACAACCTATGAAATTGCTACACCGACTTCTTCCGAGCCTACTTGCATTTTGGATCTTGGGACAAGCTCAAGCCCAAGAAACAGCCACTGGACAAGTGGTTGATAAAATCGTTGCCAAAGTAGACAACAACATTCTGCTAGAGTCTGAGGTTCAAAAGTCCTACCTAGAAGCGATCTCCCAAGCTCAACAGGGTATCGAAGCCCCTACTCGTTGCACGGTATTTGAAAGCTTGCTGATCAATAAGCTAATGGTGGCAAAAGCTGAGGTGGACTCCGTTATTGTCACGGATGCGGAAGTACTTTTAGAGGCCAACAATAGATTTGCCATGGTCATGCAGCAATTTGGCGGTGATGAAGCCATGCTAGCAGAAATGTATGGCAAGACAGCTGAGCAACTCAAGGCAGAGCTGGAAGAGGTCATGAGGGAACAGCTCATCGTTCGAAAAATGAGGAAAACCATCACCGATGGCATCACCGTATCCCCTGCCGAAGTGCGTGCATTTTTCCTAAACATCCCGGCAGACTCACTTCCTTTATTTACCTCTGAAGCTACCGTAGGCCAAATCGTACGGAAGCCAGAGACAAATCCTAAAGTCAGAGAAGACATTATAGCACAACTCCTACAATTTAAGGAAGCCATCTCTAGTGGGAAATCTACCTTTGCAGAGTTAGCCAAGGCCTATTCGGAGGATCCAGGCTCTGGAGCACAAGGAGGTGATTTAGGCTTTTTTAGAAGAGGTGAACTGGCTCCAGAATACGAAGCCACCGCATTGGGCCTTCGCCAAGGGGAAATATCAGACCCCGTTGAAACCCAATTTGGGTTTCACATGATTCAGCTCCTAGAGATTAAAGGTTCAACCTTCAATACGAGACACATTCTACGAATTCCAAAAGCCTCCGAGGAGGATATTGTAAAAGCCGAACGCTATCTAGATAGCTTAAAAAAGGAGATTTTAGCAGATAAAATTGATTTTGCTAAAGCAGCAAAAGAGTATTCCCAAGATCGAACAACTTCGGATGCAGGAGGATTTTTTACCGATCCCGCCACTACTTCCAACAGGCTATCCTTGCGTACCCTAGAAGATCCTGTGCTCTACTTTACAATCGATACCATGAAAATTGGGGACATCACACCCCCGATTCGTTTTGAAGACCCAAGAGAAGGCACTAAGGTTCGTATCCTTTTCTACAAAGCCAGGTACCCTGCACACAAGGCAAACCTTGAAGATGACTATGAGAAATTGAAGGCAGCCACGCTACGAAGAAAAGAGGACGAAGTACTCAGCAAATGGTTTGTAACTGCCAAAGAAGATATTTTCATTGACATCGACCCCAGCTACGATCGCTGCGATGCCTTGAAAGAAAAGTAAAAAACGAAAACCTCGCCAAAAGCGAGGTTTTTCTTTACAATCTAGTTTATGCAGGTGGCTCCCGCTAGATAGTAGCGCAGCAGGGATAAATTAAAGAGAATAGGAATCCAAATTAGCTTAAGCCGACTTCAATAGATTCCCCGCCCTGCGTTTGCTTTTCAAAAAGCGCTGCGTACACACCCTTTTGAGCGAGTAAGGAAGCATGATCACCGCGCTCCACTATTCGTCCCTCATCCAACACAATTATCTGGTCAGCCAGCTTCGCAGAAGACACGCGATGGGAGATGATGATGGAGGTGCGATTTTCCATGATCTTTTTGAGGGAATTCAATATCGCATTCTCCGTCTTGGTGTCCACGGCCGAAAGACAGTCGTCTAAAATCAAGATCTTCGGTTCCTTGACAATGGCTCGTGCAATGGAAACCCGCTGTTTTTGTCCTCCAGATAGCGTAATCCCCCGTTCGCCAAGCAGGGTATCGAATCCCTTGGGAAAGTCTATAATGTTTTGGTAGACATCCGCATCTTTGGCTGCCTGTGTGATTCGTTCCAAACTTGGATCATCTAGACCAAAGGCAATGTTATTTGCAATGGAATCAGAGAAAAGAAAGACATCCTGTGGAACCACGCCAATCTGGCTGCGAAGGCTAGCCAATGCATAGTGCTGTATGGGTCGATTGTCTACAAGTATCTCCCCAGAAGTAGGGTCATACATCCGCATCAGCAAGTTGGCAAGTGTTGACTTGCCCGATCCTGTCGTCCCAATAATCCCCAAAGTCTGTCCTGCTTCAATGGAAAAGGAGACATCCCGCAAGGCTTGGATCCCAGAATCTGGATAAACAAAAGAAAGGTGACTTACCTGAAGCGCACCTTCAAGTGTGGCATTGAGGTTCTTTTCAGATACCACATCCGTTTTCTGATCCAGCAATTCATTGATCCGTCGTTGAGACACCTCCGCACGCTGCACAATGCTGGTCACCCATCCTAGCGAAGCCACCGGCCAAGTCAAAATATTGACATAGAGGATAAATTCGGCAATGACCCCATAGCCAATCTCCCCTTGAATGACCATCATGCCTCCTACATATACCGTGATGATGGTAGATATCCCCACCAACGCCATAATCAATGGGAAAAATAAGGCATTGACACGCGTCAATTCAATGGATTGGTGCTTGTAATCCTCACTTGCTTTGGCAAACTCATCGGCAGAATCCTGCTCTCGAACAAAAGCCTTCAACACCCGAATCCCTGAAAAAGCTTCCTGCACAAAGGTGCTAAGCTGAGAGAGACTCTGTTGGATTTTTTCAGAACGCAGGTTAATTTGATTATTCACATAATAGATACTCAAAGAAAGTATCGGCAAGGGCAAGAGCGAATAAAGGGTAAGCTCCAAGTTGACCGAAATCATGTACGAAATCACCAAAGGAAATAAGATCAGCAGGTTGAGCCCATACATGATGGCAGGGCCTAGGTACATGCGGACCCGACTTACATCTTCTGATATTCGAGCCATCAAATCTCCCGTGCTGTTTTTTCTATAAAAACTTAAGGGCAAAAATTGAAAATGCTCAAAAAGCTCATTTTTCATGTCGTACTCAATTTTTCTCGACATGATGATGAGCGTTTGGCGAATCAAAAACAGGAAGAAGCCTCGAAGCAGGGCCATGATTAAAATCAAAATCCCAAAAATGAAGACCGAATCTAAAAAATACTCCCGAGCCAACTCACCTATTCCACCTTTGTCGAGGGGAGCAAAAAGCGCAAAACTCTCTACCACATAATCTATGGCAATTCGAACCAATTGAGCAGGAATAATTACGAAAATATTGGATATCACCGTAAACAGTATTCCTAAAGACAATAATCCCTTGTATTTAATTAGGTATTTATTTATACGCCAAAGCTCCTTCACAAAATAAAATCTTAGTTTTTAATGATACTATTGTATAAAATTTGGATATAGAAAATTTGTAAGCTCATAAAAGTATTTAATTTTGTGCTCACACGATTTCCGAGTTTTATCCCAAATATAACACATTCTAAAAAGCTATTTTCAGATGTTAGCGATTAATACCACCGAAACTGTACGTGAGGGTTCAATTTTTGGACAAATCACCACGATGGACCATGAGCAGTTGGTCATTTGCCATGACGAAGCTACTGGCCTCAAAGCACTCATAGGAATTCACAACACGGTCTTGGGACCAGCACTAGGTGGAACCCGCATGTGGCCGTATGCTACCGAGGAGGAAGCCATCAAGGACGTGCTACGCCTATCGCGCGGCATGACCTTCAAAAACTCACTTGCAGGTTTACATTTAGGGGGTGGTAAAGCGGTAATTATTGGTGATCCACGCCTCAAATCAGAGGCATTTTTACGAAGATTCGGTCGATTTGTAGAAAGCTTGGGCGGCCGATATGTGACTGCCGAAGACGTCAACATGAAGACTTCCGACATGGAATACATGGCCTTAGAAACTCGCCATGTGACTGGTTTGCCAAAAAGTAAAGGAGGCGCTGGTGATCCTTCCCCCGTCACTGCCTTTGGGGTATACATGGGAATGAAAGCCGCTGCCAAAAAAGCATTTGGTTCAGACTCACTTCAAGGAAAGAAAATTGGGGTTCAAGGTGTAGGTCAGGTTGGAAAATACTTGATCAACTACCTCGTGAAGGAAGGTGCAGATATTTTGATCACGGACATTTTTGAAGACAAACTCAAGGAAGTGGCAGCAGCTACTGGAGCCACAGTGGTGGACAGCAAGGTGCTCTACGACATGCCGATGGACATCTATGCACCTTGTGCGCTTGGAGCCACCATCAACGACCAGACCATCGACCGCTTGACTTGTAAAGTCATTGCTGGCGGTGCCAACAACCAACTAGAGGACGAAGCCAAGCACGGCAAAATCTTGATGGAAAAAGGGATAATCTATGCCCCAGACTTCTTGATCAATGCTGGGGGAGTAATCAATGTAGGTGCAGAATATTACGGAGAGTATCAGGAAGAGACCGTTTTTGCACAAACAGAAAAAATTTACGACACCTGCTTGTCCATCTTAAACACCTCCGAACAGCAAAACATCCCAGCACAGCAAGCAGCGATCGAAGCCGCTAAGGCAAGGATTGAAGCGATTGGAAGACTTAAACTCCCATTTTGAAGGCGATTTACTTGGATTAAAATGACCACTGAACCTAGATTCGGTGGTTTTTTTGTGCCTTCCTCCATGCGGAGAAGACGCATCTAATTGCTTATATTTGTGGCTCTTTACATACCCTATGCTCAACAGAAGAATCCTTAGAGTCAAAGCATTTCAGAACTTATATGCTTTTGAACAGTGCAAAGGATCCAACATTAACTTAGCCAAAGACTTTATACGAGAGTCTTTTTTACCTGACCTCAACAGCATGGAGGTTCAAGATAAGGCGGCCCTTTCCCGCGAGGGAGAGGAGGCTATCCAGATTTTTGAGCAAAATGTAGAATTGGGCCAAAAATTACTTCCCGCTGAAGCAGGGGAGAAAGTGAAGAAAATTGCCTTAGAAGCACTCAAGCAAGTACGCGAAGCCAACGAAAAAGACCGACTTTTTTTGTTGAAAAACATGGTGGTTTCTGCCGAACGAATCCCACAACTATACCTCCTAGCCATTGAGCTACTTCAGGCATTTTCCAAACATGTGGGAAAAGAAGTGGAGAAAAAACAAAAACTTGCTGGAGACACTCCCGTGGCGTTTGGCAATGAACTGAATCTGGCCAATAACCAGGTTTTAAAGCGACTTCGAGAATCCCCAGAGTATCAAGCTGCTCTCAGCCGAAATGGGGTAAGCTTGGATGAACTTGAATTGGAGATTAAAGAATGGTTCAGAGAATACATCAAGCCAGCCGAATCGTACCAACACTACTTGACCTTGGCAGCTCCTACTTTGGAGGAGGATTTTGAACTAGCAGATGAGCTTTTGAAAAAAGTCATCTTCAAAAATGAGGTCATCCTTACTTTTTTTGCTGAAAAAGACTTGAACTGGACTGAAAACAAATCCGTCGTGCGAAGTCTAGCGGCGAAGGTGTTAAAAAACGCATCCCTACCCGATAACAGTCAAGCAGAGCCTCTTCCAGAAATTGCGATGAATTGGGAGGAAGACAAAGAATTTTTTGAAAATATTTTTAACTTCACCATCGCTAACGACGTAAGCAGTAAAGTACTTATCGCCGAAAAAACAAAAAACTGGGACATTGAGCGCTTGGCTTTTACAGATAAGGTCATCATCTCCATGGCACTTGCAGAAATGATTCATTTCCCAAGCATCCCAGTGAAAGTGACCATCAACGAGTACATTGACATTTCAAAAACATACAGCACCCCGAAAAGCAAGCAATTTGTAAATGGATTGCTGGATGTTTTGGCAAAAGAACTAACCGAAAAGGGACAAATCCGCAAGAGTGGCAGAGGCCTTTTGGACAATAAATAAGACTACCATGGGAAAAACAACGAACACATTACTCGCTTTCGCCTTGGGCGCTGGAGTGGGTGCAGCCTTAGGGATCTTATTTGCTCCCGATACTGGAGCGAATACCCGAGACAAACTTTCCTTCAAACTATCCAAATACAAAAAAGAATTGGAAGACCTCATCAATGAATTGGTGGATGGTAAAGAAATTCATTTGAATGAAGCGAAAACTGAAGGCAAACGAGTAATTTCTGAAGCAAAGAATAAGGCCGAAGACCTTCTAAACGATGTAAATAAACTAATTGACCAAATAAATCAAGATAAAAACTAACATGAAAACAAGACTACTCAGCGCCGTCGCACTAGCCGTTGTATTGCTATCTTCTTGCTCCCAGGGCAAAGACGATCAAGCAGAAAAAATCAAAGCCTTAGAAGATAAAATCGCCGCAATGGAAGGGTCAAATGTCCCTGTTCCTGCGGATATGGCTCAAACAACCACCACTGCTGATGCAAGTACCCTAGGGTCCTTCCAATTTAGCGAGATGGAATACGACTTTGGAACCATCAGCGAAGGAAAAGTGGTTGAAAAGATTTTCAACTTCACCAACAATGGCCAAGCTCCTTTGGTGATTTCCAACATCACCGCTTCTTGCGGATGTACTAGCCCTGATTGGACCAAAGCACCAGTTCAGCCAGGTGAAACTGGATTCGTGAAAGTGGTATTCAACTCTGCTGCAAAGTCAGGAGCTCAATCTCCGACCGTAACAATCCAAGCAAACACCAACCCAACGGTGACTCGTCTAAGCATGAGAGGAAGTGTAACTCCTAAGTCTGCTGGCGGTGCTACTGCAACAGGACCTTTGAAAAAATAAGTGATGTATTCATTCATCCTAGCTCAAGCTTCTGTAGGAAGCAGCGGTATTCTTGGCCAAGTTTTTCTATTTGGATCGATCATTTTGATCATGTACTTCTTCATGATCCGTCCACAGCAGAAAAAACAAAAGGAAACCAAGAAGTTTATCGAAGAAATAAAAAAAGGAGATGATGTGGTGACCATTGGAGGTATCCATGGAAAAGTTTACAGCGTGGAAGGCGATACCGTCCTGCTGGAACTTGACAAAGGCCTGAAGGTAAAAATCGAAAAGTCTGCCATCTCTCTTGACTTCTCGAAAAAACCAAGTCCAACCAAATAACACCTTGCCTGATTCTAAAAAATCCCCTTGGAGAATATCCAAAAGAAAACTCTCCAATCTAAAAGTGGTAGTCCTCTGCGTTGCAGCGGCTACCACTTTTTGGGTTTTAAATGCCCTCAACAAGGATAATTACAGCACCATCGTAGATTATCCCGTACAGTGGGAATACGATCAAAAGAATTACATTCCGGTAAAACCACTGCCGAAAAGCATCCAAATTCAAATCACGGGAAACGGCTGGGACCTACTCCGTAAATATTTTAATATCAGCGGAACTGCCTATCCCATCCTACTTCAATCCCCTGCAGAGAAAAAATACCTGCTCAGTGCAGACCTAAAAAGAAGTTTGGGCGAATTTATCACCCCTACCCAACTTGAAAACGTCCTTGGGGATACCATCCATTACCAGATTGATCGAATCGTCACCAAAACGCTTCGCCCCGTTTTGGACTCCTCAAGTTACTCCTTCGACAAAAACATTGCCCTAAAAGGGAAGGTCAATTTTATTCCTGACCAACTAGAAATTACCGGACCATCTTCAGTGCTGGAGGCTTTTGAAGGAAACTATCCTGTGATATTAAACGCCTCTAAAATCAATTCCGATTTTACAGGCAAGGTCCCGCTAACGGTAGAGGAGAGCTTGGCTCAGCTAGTTCAACTGAAACAAAAGGAAATTCAAGTCAGCTTTTCAGTACTCTCCTATCTAGAGGGAAATAAAAGACTGAAAATCAAAAAAGTGAATTTCCCAAGCAATGTCAAACTTCCCAATGAAGAGCTGATTCCAGTCCTTAACTATTTGATTGAGGAAAGCGACTTGCCCCAACTGAAGGATCTCCAATTTGAAGCCGTATTAGATTACCGAAAGCGGAATCGAACAGATAGCACGCTACAAATTGAAGTGAGTCCCAATCCAAGATTTTTAAAAGAGGTACGAATCAGCCCTCCGCAGATAAAACTGAAGTATGAGTAACAAACGCCCCCTGCTAGTAGGCATTACAGGCGGTATCGGCTCAGGGAAATCCACCGTCTGCAAACTATTCTCCCTTTTGGGGATTCCAGTATACACTGCCGATGATCGTGCCAAGTGGCTTATGGCCCAGGATCCCGAACTTCGGAATCAAATTTCAAGCGCTTTTAGTGCTGCAGCCTATTCCTCCACAGGTGAACTCAATCGCGCCTTCCTTGCAGAATCGGTTTTTTCCAATCCTGAAAAAATAGCCGAGTTAAATGCGCTGGTACATCCTGCGGTCAGGAAAGATTTTGAACATTGGATCGCACAACAAACTGCTCCTTACCTCATTAAAGAAGCCGCACTTCTCTTTGAAACTGGTGCAGCAAAAGAGCTCGACTATGTCATCAATGTCAGCTCCCCACTACGCATTCGCATGGCTCGGGTCCTCCTTCGAGACCCCCAACGCTCCGAGGAACAAGTCAACCAAATCATCAACCAGCAACTCCCTGATGAAGAAAAGAACGAGCTGGCAAATTTTTGCATTAAAAATACGGACAACAAACTCCTGATTCCCCAAGTATTGGAGGTACATGCCAAACTGCTTTCCTTCGCAAATCCTGCTTAACTCTTCATCGAGGAAATTCGTTCTTAAACCAAAAAAGCACCACTTATAGCGGTGCTTTTTTGGTTTATACTGTGGACCGTGGTCTACCTGTGGACCGTGGTCTATCAGCTGTAGACGATACTATGCCCCTTAAATGTGATCAAAGCCTAAGTAAGGATGCAATACTTTCGGCATTCGGATCCCATCAGGACCCTGATTATTTTCGAGGATCGATGCTACTATTCGAGGCAAGGCGAGCGCACTACCATTTAGTGTATGTGCCAATTGGGATTTTTTATCCTCTCCCTTGAACCGTAGCTTCAGACGGTTTGCTTGATAGGTTTCAAAATTGGACACCGAACTCACTTCCAACCAGCGTTCTTGTGCCGCCGAATACACCTCCATGTCATAGGTCATGGCTGAAGTAAAGCCCATATCTCCTCCACAAAGTCGAAGCACACGGTAAGGCAATTCCAACTGCTGCAACAAGCCTTGGACGTAGCTACTCATTTGTTCTAGGGCCTCATAGGAATGGTCTGGATGCGTGATTTGGACAACTTCGACCTTGTCAAACTGATGTAATCGATTCAAGCCACGAACATGTGCTCCCCAAGAACCGGCTTCCCTTCTAAAGCAAGGAGTGTAGCCCACATTTTTTATTGGGAGGTCGGAGACATTCACCAGCACATCGCGGTAAAGATTGGTAATCGGCACCTCTGCTGTTGGAATCAAGTAAAGCTTGTCCTCAGTAGCATAATACATCTGCCCTTCCTTGTCTGGAAGCTGCCCTGTGCCATAGCCGGAATCCTCATTCACCAAGATCGGGGGCTGTACCTCCATGTACCCAGCCGCTAAGGCTTGATCCAAGAAAAAGTTGATTAACGCACGCTGCAACCTTGCCCCTTTTCCTTTGTACACCGGGAATCCTGCCCCAGCTATCTTCACTCCCAAGTCAAAATCAATGATGTCGTATTTCTTAATCAATTCCCAATGAGGCAATTTGCCTTCAGGTAGGGTTGGAATCTCGCCATGTGTGAGGACTATCTCATTGTCTTCTGCAGATTTTCCTGCAGGAACTGCTTCGTGAGGCACATTCGGAAGGGTGTACAGCAAGGCCTTCAGTTCTTCTTCTGCCTGCTCATGCTGCTCCTCGAGTTCTTTGATTTGTGCCTTCAACACTGCAGATCTATCTCGAACAGCTGTTGCTTCCTCAGGCTTGCCCTCCTTCATCAAGATTCCAATTTCCTTCGAAATTGTATTGGCTTCAGCCTGAAGCTGGTCTCGCTGGGTTTGGGAAGACTTTCTCAGTTCATCCAAGGCAAGCACCTGTTGCAAAGCGGCATCTGCATGCGCTAGGTTTCTTTTTTTGAGACCAAGGAGTACTTGGTCGTAATGATCACGGATATGTTGTACTAAAAGCATGGTCTACTAGAGATTTAATCGTCCAAAGATAAGGACTTATCGGACATAGATGGTCTTGGTAATGCTAGAGAAAGGACCTTCCAATTCTTTGTTCGAAGTGCGCAGGAGCTGAACTTTTACCTGGTAATCGCCCACCGGAAGATTCGAAACGCGTAAGGGAACCAATTGATTCGTCTCTGTTTGGTATGCATTCACCCAAATTTTGATTTTCAAACCATCCAACTTCAAATCTCCCCCTAACACGAGAAAATCCAAAATCAAATCTTCGCCATGAGGAATGATTTGCTCATTTGTTGGCAAGTTGATGGCTAGGTAAGGTTCGGCAGAATACGGAAAGGGACGGGAATCGCCTACCAAAAAGTCTCGATCGAGGTAATTCCCGAAATTTTTTAAGGATAACCCCTTTTGATCTACCAAAAAAGCAACAGTTCTGTAGGTGCCTCGGGCTAGTTCTCGCTGAAATATAGGTGCTGAAAACCCTTCTGGATCGCCTCCATTCAAGATCATCACCAGTCGTGGCGCTGCTACTCCCTTCGTTTTTAGGGAAAAATTCTTGATGTTGAACTCAAATGGGACTTTTCCCGGCTTAAAAACCTGGTTGCTCAAAGGGGTATTGAGCTCTAGAATTGCATCTGGAAAAAAAGAAAGGGAGTCTACCGGGGCAAACGTGACTGGCAGCGGGGTAACTTCGGGTAAAGCGGTCGTTCCCTCCTCCACAGTTGGCGATTCTTTGGTTTCCTTTTGGCCTGAGGAACAAGAAATAACCCATAAACTGACAATCAGTAGGGAAATCTGGATTTTATTCATGGAATCGCATCAATTGAGGTTAAAGATATTTATTTTTGAAGAATTTAAAGAAAGCACCACTTAATCTACCGCATCTATGGAAATTTTGTTTGATGAAATTCCGAGTTTGGATTTAGCCGATTTCACTGCTGGCAGTCCTGAAAAAAAGGCCGAGTTTGTTCGCAAGCTTGGAGAAGCTTACCAGAACATAGGATTTGTTGCCATCAAAAACCATGGGTTAAGCAAGGAACTCCAAGATCGACTTTATTCCTCAATTACTACGTTTTTTTCACTGCCAGATGCAGTAAAGTCGCAGTATGAAAAACCAGAAATCGGCTACCAAAGAGGGTATACTGGCAAGGGGAAAGAGCATGCCAAAGGAAGAAATACAGGAGACTTGAAGGAGTTTTACCATGTAGGGCAGGACCTTGCCGCTATTCCAGATAATGACCCCATCAAATCCGAGTATCCAGCCAACTGTTGGCCACAAGAAATCCCCCAATTCAAGGACGATGCATTGGAGGCCTACCGAACCTTGGAAAATGCTGGAAAGCAAATGCTGCGGGCGATTGCTCTAAATTTGGACTTAGAGGAGACTTATTTTGAAGACAAGGTAGCCCATGGCAATTCCATCCTTCGTCAAATTCATTATTTCCCAATAGAAAATCCTGAGGAAGTACCTGCCGACGCCGTAAGAGCTGCTGAGCATGGCGACATCAACTTGATTACCCTATTGATGGGTGCTAGTGCAGATGGCCTTCAAG
Source organism: Bacteroidota bacterium (assembly GCA_041175425.1). Taxonomy (GTDB): domain Bacteria; phylum Bacteroidota; class Bacteroidia; order Cytophagales; family Cyclobacteriaceae; genus Algoriphagus. The sequence continues at coordinate 12,038 of JBEDEY010000277.1, forward strand.
TACGTCGTAGAGACGGAAAGTGGATTCCTATCACTGCTTTGCCTGACCAATTGGTGGTGAATGTGGGAGATATGCTGGAGCGTTTCACCAACAAAAAGTTGAAATCTACCATCCACCGTGTTGTCAACCCTCCTCGTGAGAAAATGAATACCAGCAGGTATTCCATCCCTTTCTTTATGCATCCGCGTTCCGAGATGGATCTCAGCTGTTTGTCCAGCTGTATTTCTGAAGCCCAACCCAAGCAATTTACGGACATTACCGCAGGTGAGTTTTTGGAAGAAAGGCTACGTGAACTAGGACTTAGAAAATAGGATGTCAATTCGGGCGGTCCGATATGTAGTCTTTCTAAAAGATACCTTAACCCTCTCACTGACCGCTTTTGGTGGCCCACAAGTGCTGCTAGCCATGATGCTAGAGCGGATGGTCAAAAAAAGGGGGTATATCCAGGAGGAGGAACTTTGGGAATTAAATGCGCTTTGCAGCATGCTCCCCGGTCCCTCCTCCACCCAATTGATTTCTGCCATTGGATTTCGAGTGGGTGGCCCTCGCCTCGCCTACTTGACCTTGTTAGTCTGGATACTTCCTGCGACGATTGCGATGATTTTAGCGGCTATCCTCATCCATTTTTTGCAAGAAAGCAGCCCAAAAGCGCTCCAATTCGCCAAGTTTATCCAGCCCATGGCTATTGGCTTTCTCATTTTTGCTGCGCAAAAAACCATCACGAAGATGATCAAAACTCCCGAAGCCATCGTCTTGATGCTGCTTTCGGCTTTTGTTTCCTTCTTCTACAGCTCTCCCTATATTTTTCCAGTCATGCTGCTATTGGGAGGGCTCAGCACTTCGATCAAATATAAAAATCAACCCAAAGTCGAAGAGGACAAATCTTTGCAGATCAAATGGAACAATTTCTACCTCTGGGGAGGGGTATTGATTCTTGCCGCCGTTGCCGGGGCCATTACTAAATCGCAGCCTATCTTACTCTTTGAAAATTTTTACCGAAATGGCAGCCTCATTTTCGGAGGGGGACAAGTATTGATCCCTTATTTGTATGCTGAATTCGTGGATTTAAAGCAGTTCTTAACCTCTGAAGAATTCCTTACCGGATATGCCCTGTCCCAAGGAATCCCAGGACCCACCTTTTCCATCTCCTCCTACATTGGTGCGCTTTCCATGCGGGAATTTGGACTGATGGGATTTGTGATGGGAGGACTGATTGCGACGGCAGGGATTTTTCTTCCAGGAATCTTTTTGATATTCTTTGTCATTCGATTTTGGGATCAACTCAAGCTATACCGACCCGTTCGAGCCGCTTTAGAAGGGATCAATGCCGTATCTTGTGGGATGTTAATTGCGGGCGCTTACCTACTTTTCGAACCCTTAGAGGCGAATTTTCTCCATATCTTTTTTATTCTAGGCGCCTATGCCCTCCTCCAATTCACCAAAATATCCTCCCCCATTATCGTGGTAGGCGGGATTTTATTGGGGATTTTGTTTCAAAACTTCCTAGCCTAGTTTTTCCAAAAAAAGAAAGGGAACAAGTTCCCCCACAAAAGCGTTTTGTGTTTTGAATTGATTTCCTAACTTTCATTCATGCTAGCTGCAGATTTTATCCATCCTCTCATTCCATCTATCAAAATCTCTGAACCTGTTGGTTTGGCTCTAAAGAAAATGGAAGCACTTGAGCTTACTACGCTACCCGTAGTGGAGGGAGGGGTGTTTTTAGGATTTGTAGCAGATGAGATTCTCCTAGAGCAAGATCATTTAGACATTCAGATTGCTCAGGTAGAACTTGAATGTGCTTCCTGCTGGGTGTATGCAGACCAGCACCTATATGATGTACTTCGCGTGGCGGGGGAGCATCAATCCAAATGGGTGGCGGTGATCGAGCGAGACCAGCAATACCTCGGAGTCGTACCTACTCAGGATGCACTGAATGCCTATGCTGATAATTTGTCTATTCAATCCCAAGGCAGTGTTTTGGTCATCTCCTTGCAGATGAAAGACTTCCAACTTTCTGAAATTTCCCGACTTATCGAAGCAGAAAATACCAAAATTTTAAGTTGCCAACTTTTCACCGACCCCTTGGATTCCCAAGCGGTGGAGCTTACCCTCAAGTTAGACAAGCCAGATACCCGCCATGTAATGGCCACTTTACTACGATTTGGATACCAGGTCAAAGACTTCGCCCAAGAGGAAGTTGGACAGAGCTCAGATGAGGAACGCATTGGTAATTTGTTGCGGTTTTTAGACATTTAGAAATGAGGGTTGCAATCCATGGATTATCCTTAAAGGCAGAATTTTTACCCATTCTTTGGGGTCTTTTTGAAAAACTGCAATCACTAGGGGTGTCAATCTGCTTGACCCCAATTTTGGATCAGCAGCTACGGCAGCTCAGCCCATCCTCCCCTGCCTATCAAATCCTCCATCGTCCAGAAGACTTTGATGGGCTAGATTTTTTTCTTTCCATTGGAGGAGATGGCACCCTGCTTGACTCGGTGTGTATGGTGGGCAAAAAAGAAATTCCGATCCTTGGACTGAATACCGGCAGACTTGGATTTTTGGCAAATGTGGCCACCGATAAAATCGGAGAAGCCATTGAAGAATTAGCCAAGGGCAATTACCAGATAGAATCCAGGATTCTGCTCTCCTTGAGCAGCTCCAAAAAGCTATTTCATGGCGTCAATTTTGCTCTAAACGAGTTTACCATCCACAAAAAAGACACCTCATCGATGATCACGGTGCATACCTACATCGACGGGAAGTACCTCAATTCATATTGGGCGGATGGTTTAATTGTAGCTACCCCAACTGGATCCACTGGCTATTCCTTAAGTTGTGGCGGACCCTTAATCACTCCTGGGGCCAAAAATTTTGTAATTACACCCGTAAGTCCACACAACCTGAATGTTCGCCCAATCATCGTGTCTGACGAGTCGGAGATTAGCTTTGAGATAGAAGGCCGTACGGATAAGTTTATGATTTCTTTAGACTCTAGGTCCACCTCGATTGCCTCCGAGGTGAAATTAAGCGTAAAAAAGGAAGCATTCTCCGCTAAATTGGTGAAATTGCCAAGCTATCATTTCTTTGACACCTTACGCCAAAAATTGAATTGGGGTTTGGACTTAAGAAATTGATTGGTATGCCTTTACAAGCTTAACAATTATTAACCCCCTAAATACCAGACCTCGTTTTTTTAGCGTTAGGTAGTTTATAACTTGCATCGTCTTGAAAAAGATCAATTTTAAGATTTTAAGATCCTTGGTACTGGGTTGTTTCCTAGTATGTAGCCCAGTTGCGATACTTCTTGCACAAAGCTATGAGGTAGGGGGTGGTCTAGGTACTGCTGTCTATTCAGGGGATTTGCTTCGGAAAATTGATGCTGGCCAATCTGGCCTTCAAGGAACGTTATTTGGCAAGAGAAATTTTGACAATGTTTGGAGCTTAAAAGTAGGAGTCAATCTTGCGGAGATCATGGCGGCAGATAGCATCAAACCCATCGATGCAATGGCCTCCCTTCGTCAGGGACATTTTACAGGTCGCATCACCGAACTATCTGCAATCATGGAGTTCAACTTCCTCGATTATGTCAACCACAAGAGTGAGTTTCGATTTTCGCCCTATGCTTTCTTTGGGATGGGATACGCTTTTGTGAATGCAGAAGGCCGCATGCATGCTGGAGCCCCTGTAGAAAACTACCAAACTAGAACCCTGGTCATCCCATTTGGGGGAGGGCTTAAGTTTCTACTCACGAACCAGCTCACCTTAGGCATGGAACTCGGCTTTCGCCCAACCACCTCAGATGCATTGGATCAACTGAGTAGCCCGCTTCCTGCAGTTCCACGGTACGATACTCCCCTAGGTCCAGACACCAAAGCGCTTCCTCAAAGCCTGAATTTTGGAAACCCCAATACCAAGGATTGGTACTATTTTCTTGGGGTTACGGTCAGCTATACCCTCACCAAAGCCAGGTGCTATACCTATTAATTAATTGGGTAGAGGGAATATTTATTGAAAAAGAAATCCCATTTTTGTACCTCCAAAAAAGTAGGTATTCCAGCCGCTGAAATGAAGGAAAATATAGACCGAAACAACTTACCAAAGCACATTGCCATCATCATGGATGGGAACGGACGCTGGGCCAAAAAGCAAGGGGCCATGCGGATATTTGGTCATCGTAATGCAATCCAGGCAGTACGGGATTCTATTGAGGGAGCCGGGGAAATAGGAATTCAACACCTGACTTTATTCTCCTTCTCTACCGAGAATTGGTCTCGGCCCCAAGATGAGATTCAAGCGCTGATGCAATTGCTCGTAGAGACCATTGTATCTGAAATGCCCCGAGTGATGAAAAATAACGTCCGATTGAACACCATCGGAGACATAAAAAGCTTACCTACCTCTACCTACGAAAAATTGATCGAGGCCGTGCAGCAAACAGCATCCAACACAGGTCTTACTGTACATTTTGCTTTGAGCTACAGTGGACAATGGGAACTGACTGAGGCGGCCAAACGCATTGCTCAAAAAGTCTCTGAAGGCAAATTAAGCCCAGAGGAAATTACAAATGCCACGCTAGCGGCTCATTTGGATACTGCAGGAATCCCTGATCCAGAATTGATGATTCGTACGAGTGGTGAGTTTAGAATTAGTAATTTCTTGCTCTGGCAACTGGCTTACACCGAACTGTATTTTTCAGACGTGTTGTGGCCTGATTTTAGAAAAGAACACCTGTTTGCCGCGATTGAAGATTACCAAAAGAGAGAAAGAAGGTTTGGAAAAACCGGTGAGCAAGTTAAACCCTAAGTATTAATGAAAAGAAGTATACTCATTCTGTTTTGTTTGATTTGGTCGGCAAGTTCTATGGCGCAAATCCGTTTGGGCCAAAGTCGCTATGCCTCCTCCAAGCCAGTCAACATTCTGGAATTGAACTATGCAAAGCCCCAAAAATTTAGAATCGCTGAGATTAAGGCGGTTGGGCTTTCTACCCTAGATGAAGTAGCCATCATTTCCTTGTCGGGATTGAAAGTAGACGATCGAATCGAAGTGCCTGGCGATGCTATTTCTGGCGCACTCAAAAAACTATGGGGCCAAGGCATCATCGGAGATGTCAAAATTTTGGTCACCAAAATTGAAGGGGAGGACATCTACCTGCTTCTTGATCTGACCGAAAGACCACGATTTTCCCGTGTCGAATTTGAAGGAATCAACAAAACCCAAGAGGGTGAATTAAGAGATAAGGTAAACATTCGGGGTCGTGTTGTGCGTGATGACGTACTCAATACCGCCAAACGAAATATTGAAAAATATTACCTCGACAAAGGCTACCTCAACACGGATGTAAAAATCATCCAAGATCGCGATACCACCCTTCCCAATAGTGTGAAGCTACGATTCGATATCGATCCTAAATCCAAGGTGAAAATCAATGAGATTGCCTTTTATGGCAATGATGAAATCAGCGATCGTGCGCTGAAGGGAAAGATGAAGAAAACCAAGGAGCATGCGCGCGTATCCATCTTTAAGGATGTCTACAGCCGATTGCTTGATGCAGATAAAGAAAGTATTACCCGATCCCTCCTTTCCAGTCAGGTGGTGACCTCAGAGCAGGCAAATTCCTACATCAACAAAAATTTCAAGCTCAATTTCTTTAATGGATCCAAGTACAATCCCAAAGAATACAGAAGCGACAAGGAAAAAGCAATCTCCTTTTACAACAGCAAAGGATTCCGTGATGCCAAGATCCTAGAGGATTCGATCTACAAATTCAGCGAAGACAAGATCAACATTGACATCTCACTAGTGGAGGGCAAAAAATACTTTTACCGCAACATCACCTTTACGGGCAACTACATCCACGAAGATGATGTACTACTTGCCAAATTAGGCATCCAAAAGGGGGATGTGTACGACAAAGAAACTTTAGACAAGCGTCTCAACTACGATCCTCAAAAAGGGGATGATGTGAGCTCTTTGTATCAGGACAATGGGTACCTGTTTTTTAACATTGATCCAGTAGAAATCAATGTAACCGGAGACTCGATTGACCTCGAAATGCGAATTTTCGAAGGGCCTCAAGTCACCGTAAACAGTGTAGGGATCAAAGGCAATGACCGAACCTCTGACCACGTTGTCATGCGTGAGATCCGTATTCTCCCTGGACAAAAATTCAACCGAAGCTTACTGGTACGTACCATCCGTGAACTTTCTACGCTCGGGTATTTTGACCCTGAAAAAATCAATCCAGACCTTCGTCCCAACTTTGAGAGTGCGACGGTAGACATTACATTCGAGTTGGTTGAACGACCAAACGATCAGATTGAGCTATCTGGTGGCTGGGGTGGATTCTTTGGATTTGTGGGCACCGTAGGCTTGGTGTTCAACAACTTCTCCATCAAAAATATTGGTGATTTTAAGAAGTGGGATCCACTTCCGGTAGGTGATGGACAAAAGCTATCGCTCCGTGTACAGGCCAATGGGCAGGCATTCCAAAACTACTCGCTCTCCTTGAGTGAGCCTTGGTTTGGTGGCAAAAAGCCAAATTCCCTAAGCTTTGCTTTCAACCATTCTGTACAACGACAGGTGAATTATTTCGCCCAAAATCAAAGTGCAAGTGATTTAGGGTTTTTCAAAATCACAGGGGTGACACTAGGCCTTTCCAAACGAATCACCTGGCCGGATGATTACTTCAGTATCAGTAACTCCCTACAGTTCCAGAATTACGAATTCAACCAATTTGGAACTTCTTTTGGTTTGAGCTATCCTACTGGTATCTCTAAAAGTGTGGTACTCAATACTACAGTCGCGCGAAATAACGTGGACAACACCATCTATCCACGACAAGGGTCCAATATCATCATGTCGATGAATTTGACTCCTCCTTATGCCTCATTAAATAAGTCACTGAACGACGAGTCTGGAGATCAGGAGAAATACAAATGGCTCGAATACCACAAGTGGATGCTTGATGCCTCCTTCTATACCCCTCTCTTTGGATCTTCCAAGTTTGTAGCAAGTGCACGTGCACACATGGGTTTCCTAGGCTCATACGGCAACAAGATCGGCATCATTCCTTTGGAGCGTTTTGTGATGGGTGGAGATGGAATGAACTTTAACAACTTTGCACTCGGTCAAGAGATTGTAGGTTTGAGAGGATACGAAAATCAAACCATCACCCCAGGTAGAAGTACACGAGGCACTGCTGATCCTGATCCTTATGGAGGAGTTGTATACAATAAATATGTAATGGAACTTCGATTCCTAGTATCTCCTAACCCTTCTGCAACCATCTTCTTACTTACTTTTGCAGAGGCAGGAAACAACTGGGGAGATTACAAAGATTTCAACCCTTACGACCTTAAAAAGTCGGCCGGTGTGGGTGCTCGGATTTTCATGCCTGCCTTCGGTCTACTGGGAGTGGATTGGGGATATGGATTTGATGCCATCCCAGGTACGCTTGAGCGAAGTGGTCCTCAGTTCCACTTTACAATTGGGCAACAGTTCAGATAATCTTTTGGAATCCGCAGCGTTTGTTAATTTATGTTAGGAAAAGCCTAAATTTTGTTCGCTAGAGATCATCCAAAAACAGGAAGAACGCATGAATAAATCATTCAAAATTGTACTTTTACTTTTCATTATCCTGTATTCAGGACCGTTAGCGGCCCAAAAGTTTGGATACATCGATTCTGAATACATTCTCAACAAGCACCCCGATTACAAGGTGGTGCAGGAGGAACTGAAAAAGCTCAGTGAAGAATGGAAAAAAGAGGCACAAAATTTGGATCAAGAGATCAAGGAACTATCCGCTCAGCTGAAGGCTGAAGAAGTTCTGCTCACCGAAGAAATGTACCAAAAGAGAGTAGAAGTAATCAAGGCAAAGCAAAAGGCTTCGCAAGAATTTAACAGTAGGGTATTTGGGATTGATGGAATTTACTACCAGAAGCAGGCAGAGTTACTTCAGCCGCTACAATCCAAAATATACGATGCCATCGAACGGGTATCACGCAGAAATAACCTAGCCGTCCTTTTTGACAAGGCCGCTGGTCCCTCTGCAATCATTTACACAGATCCAAGACATGACTATTCTGAGTTTGTCCTGGAAGAATTAGGAATTGAAGACAACAATTAAATACACACCAAATGATGAAAGTAAACGTTATCCTAGCTTCTCTAGCCCTGCTATTGGTAGGATTCACCGCCCAAGCTCAAAGCACTGTAAAAATCGGGTACACCAGCGTAGAATTAATCATGGATTTGATGCCAGAAATGGAACAAATTGGAGCAGATGTTCAAGATTACCAGACCCAACTCCAAACCAACATTCAAACCAAAGCTGCTGACTTCCAAAAGCAGGTAGAGGCGTACCAAAAAGCTGCTCCTACCATGACTGAAACTGCTAGAGCAGCAAAAGAGCAAGAGTTGACCAAGCTTCGTGACGATGTTCAAAAATACGAGCAAGATGCCCAGACCTCTTACCAAAGAAAATTACAAGAGCTTTTAGAGCCTGTACAAGCAAAAGTAATCAACGCCATCAATGCCGTTGCAGCAGAGAACAATTACACGCACATCTTCGCTGAAACAGCAGGCCAGTCTCCTATTCTTCTCTACACGAAGGAAGAAGATAAATTCACAGAATTGGTATTGACCAAGTTGGGAATCCCACTTCCAAAGCCAGCTCAGAAATAAAAATTGGACCGGCCCAAGTGGCCGGTTTTTTTATGGCTAAAAAATCACCCAAAGAAGTCCTACAGCAAAGTCAAGAACCACTCTTGGTTGACTTTTATGCAGATTGGTGTGGGCCATGCCAAACCTTAGCACCAGTTTTGGATCAGGTAATTGCTGAGCTTTCCGGCAAGGTTATCCTCTTCAAAGTCAATGTAGACAAGCATCCACAGCTTGCACAACAGTTTGCCATTCGCTCCATCCCTCACCTGATGCTCTTCAAAAAAGGAAAGATCCTGTGGCGGAAAGGAGGCCTAATCACTAGCGCAGAACTACTGAAACAACTCAAGGGATTTGTATAAAAAAAGGGGCCAAAGCCCCTTTTTTTAGATGTAGTATTTCAAGCGGATGACCTCTTGTTCTGTCAAGAACCGATAATGTCCTCTCTTCAAATCCTTTTTATCCAACCCCGCATACATTACCCGATCTAAGGCTTCTACTTCGTACCCTAGATGAGCAAAAATTCGGCGAACAATTCGATTTCTTCCGATGTGGATCTCTAATCCAAGAATGTTCCTGTCCTTAGAAAGTACTTGCAAATCATCGACTTTGGCATCGCCATCCTCAAGAGTCAATCCTTCCAGAATTTCTTCCTCATCCTTTGCCGTCAAGGCCTTGTCCAAGGTGACTTGGTAAATTTTCTTGATCTCATTCGACGGATGCGAAAGTTTGGCTGCAAGCTCTCCATCGTTGGTAAACAATAACAAACCAGTCGTATTTCTATCCAATCGGCCCACTGGGAAAATTCGTTCCTCACAGGCATTTTCAACCAACTTCATCACCGTCTTGCGCTCCATAGGATCCTCAGTAGTGGTGATGAAATCCTTGGGCTTGTTTAACAAGACATATACTGGCTTTTCAGGATTGATTTTCTTTCCTTGAAAGACCACGTGATCGGTCTTTTTTACTTTGTAGCCCATCTCTTTGATCACCTCTCCATTCACTACTACAAGGCCCTTCAAGATCAGCTCATCGGCTTCTCTACGGCTACAGATACCCGAGTTGGCTACGTACTTGTTGAGACGGATTAGATCTTCGGATTCCTTCTTATTCTTTTTTTGAGGAAGGGCATCAAAATTATAGTCCGGACGATCTGCATTCAGTTCTACAAACTTGCTTCTATTCTTGCCAAAGCCTCGCTTTTCAGCGCTAGATTCTGCGCCAAAAGTTTTCGTTTCTATCGCATAAACCGGCTGTTGATCTTTTCCTCTTCCTTTGTAAACTCGCTTCTCTCCAGGTGCTAAACTTTGCTTATCGGAAGCGAAATCTTTTTTATATCCCTTTTCCTTCCCGAAGCTACTGCCCTTCGAAAAACCTTCTTTTCTATCCCCTGATTTGTTGCGATCGGAATAGGGCTTTTTATCGTTGGAACTACCGCGTTCTGAATATGATTTTTTATCCCCAGGCCTGCTTCGTTCTGTGTAGGACTTTTTTTCTCTAGCTGAAGGGTCAAACTTTTTTTCTGAGCCTTCTTCCTTTTTAAATCGACTGGGCTTTTCTCCAAATGGCTTTTTAGAAAAAGAAGAAGCCTCTTTGCTTTCCCATTTCTTTGGGCCACTGGAATCTTTACCGGCAAACTTGCTCCCAAAGCCTCTTCTTTCGCGGCTTTCTTCACCGGCTCTAGGGGAACGTTCACTCCGCTCCTCAGATTGGCCTTTAAAAAATCTTCCTTTAGAAGAATTCGAAGAGGAGGCTCCCTCTTTTCCTTTTTTGTCGTAAGGCTTCTTGTCGTCACCAAAAGACTTTCCCCGTCCTCGACCTGCTCCCTCTTCCCGTGAAGAAGAAGCTCCCCTGCTAGTGCGGCCTCCTTTGGAGGTTCCTGATCCTTTTTTTTCCTCGCCAAAAAATGGCTTTTTAGGATTGTTTTTTTTCATGCTGTTGCAGCATCACTGCTGTAGTTTTTTAAATGAATTTACCTTCTGAATACCAAAGGCTTAAAGTGGCCACAAAGATACATGGAAAGGAATCAATACTGACCTATTATTCAAAATATTCCTTAAGCTTTGGCTTCGTTTTTATAATAATATTCTGTGGCATTTCGAACGGAACCCTGGGAACGAAGTAATTCATTCGCTTTTTCATAGGATACGCCCGTGGCTTCCATGATCATTTTGGTTCCTCGATCTACCAATTTGGCATTGGATAGTTGCATATCCACCATCTTATTTCCCTTGACCCGTCCCAATTTGATCATCACGGCAGTAGAAATCGTGTTCAGCAGCAATTTTTGTGCAGTGCCTGACTTCATTCGTGTACTTCCGGTCACAAATTCAGGACCAACGACTACTTCTAAGGGATGATCTACTGCCTTGCCTAGTGGAGAATCTGGATTGCAGGAAATTCCAGCAGTAAGTAAACCCATCTCTTTGGCCTTCTGAACGCCCCCCAACACATAGGGAGTACTTCCTGAAGCGGCAATACCGATGACCGTATCCAAGGTTGAAAATCCATAGGCCTGAATATCTTTCCAAGCCTGCTCCATATCGTCTTCGGCATGCTCTACTGCTTTTCGAATCGCTGCATCTCCCCCCGCGATCAGTCCGATGACCCAATCGTGAGGCACTCCATAGGTAGGAGGACATTCGGAGGCATCCAAGATCCCCAATCGCCCACTGGTACCTGCTCCGATATAGAACAATCGACCGCCTTCACGCATCCGGGGAACAATCTGATCCACCAATGCAGCGATTTGGTTCAATTTTTCTTTGACAGCTGGGGCTACTTTATGGTCTTCGGCATTGATTTTCTCAACCAACTCTTGGGCAGTCATTTGCTCCAAATTCTCGTAAGTTGAGCTACTTTCAGTTATTTTTTTCATCCCAATTCTTGATGGTAAAGCGTGAGTCCGGCAATAGGACTTTCCAAAATCATCCCTACCTGTATGCCCCGATCCGAGGCCGCCTTCCGTAAGATATCTCCATTGTAAAATGCAATAGATCCCACAAAGTGAACCGGCTTAGTTTGAAAATCCGGGTATTTGCACACGTGCTTGGTAAAGAAATTTTGAAAAGCATCGTAAAACAAGCCGTAGCAATACGGATTGGATTTGTGTTCGGTAATGAAGCGGCAAAAACTTGCCATATAGCGGTTTGGAAAAGGCTTTCGATACACCTGCTCCTGAATCCCGTACTGGGAGAGCTGAAAGCGATCGATTGCCTCCTGACGAATGGCAGCAGGCATCTCTTCATGAATGAAGTCTTGCAGAAATTTTCTTCCAACATCACTTCCTCCTCCTTCATCACCCAAGATATAGCCAGCAGCAGGACGGGAAGAAATGATGTTTCTCCCATCGTAATCACAGCTGTTGGAGCCCGTACCAAGGATACATGCAATCCCAGGATGATGACCACAGGTAGCCTTTGCAGCAGCTAGGAGGTCATGGTCTATCTGAATTTGGGCTGTTGGAAAAATCGCACGAAGGGCTTGCTCTACCTCTACTTTCTTCTCAGGAGCGGCACATCCTGCCCCGTAGTAATAGATCTCTTCAATCTCTTGGGAGAGATTCAACAAAAACTCCTGCTTCAACTGCTCTGTCATCTCAGCTACACTCAGGTAATAGGGATTAAAGCCAATCCCACGAAATTGACTGATTTGGCCATTCTTGTGGATTACCCGCCAATCGGTTTTGCTAGACCCACTATCTGCTATTAAAATCATCTGGATGAAGTTGGCCTATGGCCTCAAATTTTTCAAATACTTTTTCCGTATGGGGAGCGTCCCCAAGTTCTGTTGTCAAATCTTGTCCTGCCCAATGCTCGTAATGCTTGCCATTTTTCCACAATTTGGATTGGGTAACATCGTAAATGACTCCTTTGAAGGCCACCCATATTTCTGGCTTATCCTGACCATTCCGCAGCGCTAATTGCTGCCGGGTGTAACGGTTCATCAATAGAGCTTGATTTGTGCAGTTACCCAACGCTCGGGAATCTCTCCCTGCTGCGCCTGTTGGTAATCCGCATAGCTACAAGGTACAATGCTCACCCGTTCGAATCGGCTGGCATCATTGTAGGGGATCTCCATCCACCACTTTCCACTTCGCTTACTTTTGTAGAAAACCAAGGTATTGGGCTTGGAGTCCATTGATACGGTGTATTTCATGTAGGCCGCACTCTTAAAAGAGAGGCTATCCTTTCTACTGTAAAACCCTTCGATGAAGTACCAGATCATGACAGCCGCTACCTGAGCAGTCTTGTTGTGCGTATCGTCGTAATAGGGGTCGTAACCATACACTCCAAAGGAGCTCAATTTCTCGTTTGAACCAGCAAACCAACAGATCTGACTTGCTTCCTCGCCAGATAGTCCAAAAGGCTGGGCATCTACCGCGCCTGGCGCTACCGAAGATTGAATGGCGCACAAATCAAAACTCATCAAATCTGCATCTCGAATTAAGGGCTCGATTTCTTTGAAATTATCCCGAAGCTGCCCTAGCCGCACATGTTCAAAATAGAGCTTCTCCAAGGCAGCTACCAAGGTAGGGTCTACCAAAAAGCTCTGGTATGCCAAGTGTGTGGAAGAGAATAGGAAGTTGGGTTGGTGAAGGACCACCTCTTGGGTATGCCGATCGCTTTCTGGACCAGCCTCTTCCATGTCGATTTTTGCATCGACAGTGAGTAGGGTCACTAGCTTCTTTAATTTTTGGTAGGACAGGTATTGGCCGTAATCGAGGTCGTGTGTCCCTCCAAAAAAGACAGGCAATATTTGTTGCCGCATCAGGTAATCCCCTACCTGCCGAATATTTTGGTAGGTATCATTCAGGCTTTCCCCAGAGATTAGATCTCCCAAGTCTGCAATTTGGTACGGAACGGCCCCTTTTTTTAGCTGGTAAAGCTTCTCACGAATCTCAGAACTTGCTCGATGGATACTTTCGGAGCGCTTTGTTCCCCGACTTTCTTTCAAGCCCACTAAGGCAATTTGAATGCCTCTGAGTTCTGGAAAGCCATGGTGGTGAATGGTGAGCTGATTAAAAAAGGAGTTCTCGAGGTAGCCTTTTTCTACAACAGCAGATTCTACAGGCTCAAAAAAAGAAGAAATGTTCATGGAAAGTCTTTAGGTTTTTAAAACTAATCAAAAATGATACCTAAAAAAAAATCCTGCAGTTGCAGGATTTTTTAGGTCGACTTAACCACCGAAATCGTCAAATCGAATATTTTCTTTCGGAATACCCAAGTCGTCTAGCAACTTAAGTACCGCGGCGTTCATCAATGGAGGACCGCATAGGTAGTATTCTACTTCATCTGGCTCAGGGTGATTTTTGAGGTAGTTTTCAAACAATACCTGGTGGATGAATCCTACATAGCCATCTGCTTCACGATCTTCCAAAGAGGTCTTGATTTTCCAGTTGTCTTCAGGAAGGGGCTCAGATAATCCGATGTGGAAATTGAAATTCGGGAATTCCTTCTCGATTTCTCTGAAGTGAGGTACATAGAACAATTCTTTTTTAGAACGTCCACCATACCAGTAGGAAACCTTACGTGAAGTTTTTTCAGTGTGGAATAGGTGGAAGATTTGTGCTCTTAATGGAGCCATCCCTGCACCACCACCGATGTAGATCATTTCTCTCTGAGTAGGGTTGATGTGGAATTCTCCGTAAGGTCCAGAGATCATCACTTTATCTCCTGGCTTGCATCCAAACACGTAAGAAGAGCAAACCCCAGGATTGACATCCATCCAACGGTTGTTGGCACGATCCCATGGTGGAGTCGCAATACGGATTGTCAACATTACAATATTTCCTTCAGCAGGGTGGTTGGCCATGGAATAGGCACGGAATAGGGGCTCGTCATTTTTCATCACCAAGCTCCACAAACCAAACTTATCCCAATCGCTCTTGTACACATCGGCAGGGTGTCCCAATTCCGGATGCGGAGTGATATCCATATCCTTGAAGTTAACCTTGATTGCAGGCACATCAATCTGAATGTATCCTCCCGCTTCAAAGTGAAGGATTTCACCTTCAGGAAGTTTTACTTTAAATTCTTTGATGAACGTAGATACGTTGTAATTAGAGATTACTTCACATTCCCACTTTTTGATACCAAAAATCTCTTCAGGAACGCGGATTTTCATGTCTTGCTTTACCTTCACTTGGCATGCCAAACGAACGTGACCTTGCTGCTCTGCACGGCTCAGGTGACCTACTTCAGTCGGCAATACATCTCCACCCCCATCATCTACAATACACTTACACATCGCGCAAGTTCCCCCACCACCACAGGCAGAAGGAAGAAAGATTTTTTGATTACCTAAGGTAGACAGCAAGCTTGACCCCGCAGAAGCAACAATTGGATTGCTTTCGTCCCCGTTAATAATAATCTTAACATCTCCAGAATTCACCAGTTTGGACTGGGCAAAAAGGAGAATAAATACCAGTAGCAGAATGATCGCCGTAAACGCTACAATGGAAGTAATAATTACAGAACCCATGAAATCTTAATTTTTATTTTTCGTAGGAAAACCCCGTTTTTGGGAGCACAAATATATTTATTAATCAGGAATGCGCGCCAAAAATACTGGCAAATTTGGAAGCAATTTCTGACTTCTTTTTTGGTATTCTAACCGATTAATTCTTCAATAGGTTTAGCAAAGTACTCAACTTTAATTTCAACAGTCGCCTGTCGACAATGAAATCAAGAAAACCGTGCTCCAATACAAACTCTGAACTCTGAAATCCCTTGGGCAAATCCTTACCGATAGTCTCTCGAATCACACGTGGACCAGCAAATCCAATCAAGGCTCCTGGTTCAGCAATGTTGAAATCGCCCAACATGGCATAGGATGCCGTAACGCCACCTGTAGTAGGATCAGTAAGTAGGGAGATGTAGGGAATGCCTGCTTTATCGAGTAAGGCTAGTTTGGCAGAGGTCTTTGCCATCTGCATCAACGAAAATCCTGCTTCCATCATTCGTGCTCCCCCTGATTTGGAAATCATAAGGAAGGGAATTTTGTGTTTCAAGGAATGGTCGATTGCTCTAGCAATTTTTTCTCCAACTACCGAACCCATGGATCCACCAATAAAATTGAAATCCATGCAAGCAATGACGAGGTCCACGCCATTCATCTTCCCGTAGGCTGCTCTCACAGCATCGTTCAGTTCAGATTTACTGATGGTAGCCTCAATTCGAGATGAATAGGATTTGGTATCCACAAAATTTAGAGGATCCCCTGACTTCATTCCTTCATCTAATTCGGTAAAATCATTTTGATCAAAAAGGATCTCAAAGTATTCTTTGGAACCAATTTTGACATGGAAGTCATCGGTTGGGGATACGTAGGCATTACTTTTCAGTTCACGGGTATGTACGATTGTCCCGCTGGGAGTCTTAAACCACAACCCATCCGGCGTATCCTTCTTATCCGCTGTAGAAGTTTTGATGCCTTTGTCAGTTCTCTTAAACCAAGCCATTTAACCAGTTTGAATGTTCTTACGCCTCAAAGGTGACAAATTTAGTTTGAAACTCTTATAATTAAAATTTTATTATCAACCCCTCTTTCGGTCTGTTTGACCACTAGCCTAAATTTCCTTTTTCTAGGGAATATTTTTTAGTACTTTGAAATTCAATTACAGCACAACCACCCCTTACTCACGAACTAGCAAAGCCCATGAGCCTTTCCCTACTCTTGCTGATCTCAGCCATCATTCTTTTGCTTGCCTACCGGTTTTATGGAAAATACGTGTACAACAAGTTTGGATTAAGTGATGCTAGAAAAGCCCCCTCACACACCCACCGAGACGGAATTGATTACGAGCCGAGCAAGCCTATTGTAGTTTTAGGACATCATTTTGCCTCCATTGCTGGGGCGGGACCCATCGTTGGGCCCATCATTGCTGTGACTTTTGGATGGATTCCCGCAGTGATTTGGATTTTGGTCGGAGGAATTTTCTTTGGCGCAGTCCATGATTTGGGAAGTATGGCTGCCTCTTTGCGAACAGAAGGCAAGTCCATTGGCGTGATTATTCGAAATCAAATCGGGGTTAGAGGCAAACAGCTGTTTATTCTCTTCAGTTTTTCCACGCTCATCCTTGTGATTGGAGTCTTTTCAGACATCATCGCCAAAACCTTTGTGGCCAATCCTGGGGTAGGCTCCGCTTCCATTCTTTTTATTTTCTTGGCCATTGCTTTTGGCTATGCCAACAAATGGGTTGGAAATAAAAATTTGGCTTTTATCCTTATCACCGTCGTTGGGGTAGTACTGATGTACTACTTTGTCTACCTCGGCACGCAGATTCCTTTGGCATTAACCTACCCGATATGGGTTGGAGGCCTGTTGGTCTATGCCTTTATTGCTTCGGTTACTCCCGTATCGCTATTGCTTCAACCTCGAGATTACCTGAATAGCTACTTACTCTATGGCTTGATGATCGCTGCTGTTGTTGGGGTGTTTGTTTCAGACCCCACCTTAGAAATGAGTACAGAAGTGCAGCTATCTAGTGAAAGTTTAGGTTATGTGTTTCCAGTTTTGTTTGTGACAATTGCCTGTGGGGCGATATCGGGTTTTCACTCCTTGGTAGCTTCAGGAACCACTTCTAAGCAATTGGACAAGGAAAGTGATGCCAAGCTAGTCGGATTCGGCGGGATGCTGATTGAATCCTTTCTAGCCATCATTGCTGTTGGAGCTGTGGTGATTCTGACCAAACAAGAATATACCGAGCGCCTTAGTATTGAAGGACCTGTGGCACTTTTTTCTACTGGCCTAGGTGGGATGATTGCTAATTTGGGCTTATCCGAAACTTTTGCAGTAGGGTTTGTGGCCTTGACGGTATCCGCATTTGCTTTGACCACCTTGGATACCTGTACCCGATTGGCTCGCTTTACCTTGCAGGAATATTTTGAAGACATGCCCCAGCCAGCCGCTAAGGTATTGGCAACAAACAGATACGTATCGACCACCATTGTAGTCATTCTATCCGTCCTTTTGCTTGGATCAGGCGAATTTGAAACTCTTTGGCCTATTTTCGGATCCGCCAATCAGCTCTTGGCTGCACTCGCACTGCTGACCATCGGGGTCTGGCTAATCAAGAATAACATCTCTGCTACCTTCGTGACCATTCCCATGTTCTTCATGTTTACGGTCACTTTAGCCTCGCTAGGACTTTTCGCCTTTAAAAATTTCGAGGATGGAGGCTATGTTTTAGCGGCCATTGCTAGTCTATTGTTTGTACTGGCTATTGCTCTAATCCTACTGGCCGTCAAAAGTCTAAAAAAAGAGGTCAAGACATCTGAAAAGACATCTTGACCTCATAGAAGGCAACGAATTTAATCTACTCCATCTTGCTTTGCCTTTGCCACGGAATAGGCGGCAGATTTTCGGCCTTGATCCAATCCGGCGTCTGCATCAAACTGGTAATGAATCCCCCCATAAATGCGAGACATAGCCGCCTCTTCAGCCCAAGTTCGAAACTGACTTGCATTGGATGGAAAAAAATGGGCCATTACTTCCGCAGCAGCACCCGAAAACGCCGCATGCCCTGAAGTATAAGCTGGAAAATTTGGCGTACCTAAAATAGTTTTAAATCCAGGGATGGTTTGAATTGGCCGTGGATAATGGTAGTAGTATTTGGCATCCCAGCAAGCAATCCCAGCATCAGCAATGGCCATATTGAGGTAGGCAAATACCCGAGCAGTGCGGACTGGATTCAACTTATTGGCCACTACCTCCTCTTTGGCAAATCGATTCCAATGCCCTGGAGGGGTATAGGTGCTCAACCCATCGTTCCAGAAGTTGGCTATCCGCCGCTGGTTGGTGGTGAGGTTAGCAGCATACTGCTTCAATGCCTTGGCCGACTCCTCAAATGCAGGAGAACCAGGTGCTGGAGGTGGGCCAGGACGGACCGACTCCACATTGGGAACATTCCAAAGTCGAACCTTACCAAAAAGAGGAACCAAGCCAACCATACGCTGTGGAGTTTCTTGATTTTCCCAAACCCATCCAAAACGGTCTTTGGCAGCATTCTTAATGGAATCTGATTTAGCTCGCGTCGTTTGGGCATTTTTCATCCCATCAGTAGACGCTCGAGTCAAGGCTGTTTTGGCCACCGCGGCTCCAATTAATTTCCCCGCTTCCACATCACTGCTGACGTTTATACCTGCTACAACAAGAGATTCCAAATGCTCTTGGGCTTTCTGAGCCAAAAACTCTTTCTCCAAAGGAAACATCGCCGTAAGCACATCCTGTGAAGCCTTCGCAATCACTGCTCCATCGGAAGGATAGGAAAATAGCCCATTAGTCTGATATGCAGATTTGATCTGAGGATCCAGTTGGTAAGGGGCCTGGCGCTTAAACTTGTACTTGTAATGCCAGGCCATAATCAAGCCATCGTATTGTGCCACACTTAAGTGGGCCAGCATCCTACTGGTGTAAGGGGGATGCGAATAGGGAAACTTGGGGTAGTTGGAAGGGTTGGCAGGATCCGGTACAGGATAGCTTCCATCCGGATTTGGAGCTGGGATCAAATTGTATTTGGTGGCCAACTCTAAAGCAATTTCATTCCACCTTACCAATGGATTGTTGGTCCAATAGGCTACCGCCTCGCGCTGTGCTGAAGTTGCTTTGCTCTGCATTTCTTTGGCATCTGCCAATTCCTTGAGCAGTTCCGGAGAACCGGATGCAGCTGGAGTGGAAAGAGGAATTTGTTCATTCGAAGTATGCAAAACTAATTTCCATTGCCCTGCATTGGCGTCTAAATTCGAAAATTGATACCCAGTAAATTCGTACTTGGTGGGCAGGTCTTCCACACAAGAACTCCCCAAAAAGGCGAAGATTACGAGTAGAAGGAATGTATAGTTATATTTTTTCATCTTGTCAGAATTTAAAAGGCCTTGAATTGGTAGGTTATTCCTAGGCCATAGCCAGAAAATTGGCCCATATTTCTTCCAGAAATTGCCTTCTGGTAAGAAGCAATAAGCCCAAAGCCTCTACCGTTACTATTAAAATAATACTGAGCAAATCCTTCCACCCGGTCAAAATCAACCTTATTGGTGGGCTGGGGCATGGAATAAACTCGGATATCGTCACCTGAGGTAGATTTGATAGTTGTTAGGCTTGCCTCCACCCGTAATTTTTTCTTGAACATCCAGGATCCAAGAGTCACTTGTCCAAGAAAAGCATTCGGCACATCCATTTTAGACGTGTAATAGGCATCTTGACCTGCATAATAAAAATCCCGTTCCGCCTCGGTCACCCCTCGATGCAAGTAGGAGTAGGATGCCCTTAAGTAAGGACCTTTATCCAATTCGTATTTTCCTATGGCACGGATGCCCAATTCATTGGCTCCAAAACCCAAGCTAAAGGGCATGTAATCCGATAAATAATTGGAAGCTGGCGTACTAAAGCTCAGGTTGGAAAATCCCGTCAATTTGCCTTTGCCTATGGATTTTTCAAGGAACAATGCTTTCACCGAAAGCCCTAAATCTTGAATTCCTTGCACTCCAGTAAGTTGCCCCGCAGAAGCTTCTGTTTTGACGTAGGGAAGAGTCAGGATAACGTTGATCTTGTCGGTAATTCCTCCCACTAGCATGGGCATCCCCATTTGTCTGGTGAACGTGCCGATGTTTTGATTGACTCGAATGGTAGACCCCTCCCAATAGCGGTCCCAAGTTGTGTTTTCGTAAACTATCGCTAGGCAAATCTCCCCTTTTGGCATCATCAGCCCATCTAAAGGAGTTTGAGCTATGGATAGTCTTACAAATCCCAAGCTTGCAACAAGCAAGCCAAGGAATAGTTGATTGACTTTCATAGGTAGTGTAGTAAAATGTAAAAAAACAAACACACCAGGTTTCCGAACGTACAGCACGCACAATTCTAGAACGGTGGATTGAAAAACAGGTTGAACCAGACTAACCCGAGGGGTTTAATCCAGGCAACAAAAAATTAACCTAGTTGGGGAGGGGGAGTATCTAGGTTGAAACTCGGACTCAAATACGTTGAAAAAATAAACCCTATTTCTGTTTTAAACTTTGGTACACTCATCCCTTCAAAGGAAAGGAGTCCAGTGCCTAGGTAATCTTTGGCAAACTTCATTCCCAAATTTCCAGTCTCTTGATCCTGAGGAAGCTGATCTTCTGCAAGGGCAGAAATCCATTTTTTTACAGTCACATCCAGCACTTTTCTTGCCGTATCCGGTACATAGACCACTTGCAAGGTGTCGTTTTGGTAACGCTGCTTGATGGCTCGGTAATAGTTGCCTTCCAATTCAAAGCGCGTGTTGGTTGCTTGAAAATCCTCTTGATTGGTCAAATAAGGAGCATTGAGTGGGATTTTCAAAATTTGCTCCTCCAGCTGTACCTGTTGCTCTCCATAGATTTGATCCATCCAATTTCGTTCTAAGGATACATTCGCAGTGAGGTACACCGCATAGTATCCAAAGTGAAAGAGGACAAAGCAAAAAAGGAGCGCTATAGCTACTGCATTTTTCAATTCAGAGAATGTTTAACCAAAAATTGAAAGAATCGAGATCAAAAACAATAGGATCCCCAAGTTTCTTCACTTTAGGAGTACTGTCCCCCTAAGTGGCATACATAACTCAATCCCAGCAAAATAAGGGTAGCAATGCCATACACCTGTATGACCTTCAGTCGATTGAATCGGTCCAAAAACCAGAGCACGAGCACCGGTCGAATCAGCCCCAAGAGCAGCAGAAACCCGGATGCAAACGCCAATCCGAGGGATAGCAAATGAATTACTTCAAGCATGGCCTAAAACTAAAAAAGGAACAGCGAATGCCGTTCCTTTTTAAATACACTTTTTTGAAACTTATTTCTTACGCTTGATTTCGCGCATTTCGTATCCTTCGATGGTATCGTCGATCTCGATATTGTTGTAGTTCTTGATGGAAATACCACACTCGTAACCAGCTTTGACCTCAGAAACGTCGTCTTTGAAGCGCTTCAACTGGTCGATCTCACCTTCATGGATTACAATACCTGCACGGATGATGCGGATTTTGTTTTTTCTAGTGATAAAGCCGTCTGTCACGTAAGAACCTGCAACGGTACCCACTTTCGTGATTTTGAATACTTCACGAACAGTGATGTTACCTGTAATTACTTCTTCGTATTCCGGTTCCAACATACCTTCAATCGCATCTTTGATTTGATTGATTGCATCGTAAATGATGGAGTAGTGGCGAATCTCGATTTCCTCTTGTTCCGCAAGCTTTTTGGCATTGGAAGATGGACGAACCTGGAAACCAATGATGATCGCATCCGAAGCTGAAGCTAGCAATACGTCCGATTCAGAAATCTGACCCACACCCTTGTGGATGATGCTCACTTTCACCTCATCCTTAGAAAGCTTGAGCAAGGAATCCGAAAGTGCTTCAACCGATCCGTCCACGTCACCCTTGATGATGATGTTGAGTTCCTTGAAGCTTCCGATAGCAAGTCGACGACCGATTTCATCCAAGGTGATGTGCTTCTTGGTACGTAAACTTTGCTCGCGCTGAATCTGCTCTCTGGAATTGGCGATTTCTCGTGCCTCTCGTTCTGTATCGTATACTTTAATGTTATCTCCTGCTTGTGGAGCACCGCTCAATCCCAACATTAGGACAGGAGTGGAAGGACCTGCTTCTTTTAGCTTATTTCCTTTGTGATCAAACATTGCCTTTACTCGGCCATAATGCTGACCAGCAAGTAATACATCTCCTATTCTCAAGGTACCTGCTTGCACCATGATAGTGGATACATATCCTCTGCCTTTGTCCAAGGAGGCTTCAATTACAGTTCCTACTGCATTTTTGTCTGGATTGGCTTTCAATTCCAAGATTTCTGATTCAAGAAGGACTTTTTCTAGAAGTTCATCTACCCCTTGACCAGTCTTCGCTGAAATCTCTTGGGACTGGTATTTTCCACCCCAATCTTCAACCAATAAGTTCATGTTGGCCAACTCTTCCTTGATTTTTTCAGGACGAGCATTCGGCTTATCCACCTTGTTGATGGCAAAGATCATCGGTACACCAGCGACTTGCGCATGGTTGATGGCTTCCTTCGTTTGGGGCATGATGCTATCGTCCGCAGCGATTACAATGATTGCTACGTCGGTGATTTTAGCACCTCGAGCTCGCATCGCGGTGAAGGCCTCGTGACCAGGAGTATCCAAGAAAGCGATTTTATGTCCTGTCTTGGTCATTACGTCGTATGCACCAATGTGCTGCGTAATCCCTCCAGCTTCCGCTGCAGTGACTTTAGACATACGGATAAAATCGAGCAAGGAGGTTTTACCATGATCGACGTGTCCCATGATGGTGACAATCGGCGCTCTTTCTTCCAGTTCCTCTTCGGTATCAGCTACCTCTTCTTCCATCTCGTCTTCGATGGACTTGGTAAATTCCACGTCAAAGCCAAATTCATCGGCAATGATCGTAATGGCTTCTGCATCTAGGCGCTGGTTGATGGACACAAACATTCCTAGTGACAAGCAGGCCGATATAATTTGGTTGACCGATACATCCAAAAGTGCTGCCAAGTCATTGGCAGAAATGAATTCGGTTACTTTCAAGATTTTTACCTCATCTCCTTCAGTTTCTACATCGCGATCACGTTCGGCACGCTTGTCACGTCTAGATTTGGTTTTTCCACCTGGCTTACTGCCTTGAAGTCTCGCAAGGGTTTGCTTGATTTGATCTTGAATTTCCTTAGGAGTTGGCTCCGCCTTTTGGATACGCTGCTGGGGATTACCTCCCGCTGGTCGTGGCTGACCAGGTCGATTGGGCTGACCAGGTCTTCCACCACGTTGGTCCTGAGGACGGTTTTGAGCTCCTGGAGTTTGACCCGCAGGGGTTGGAGCACCTGGTTTACTATCAATGCGTTTTCTAGGTCTTTTCTTATCCTTTCCTCTTTCATCAGAAGAAGCTACTGGACCTCCTTTTTTCTTAGTACGATCTACAGGAAGTTCAATTTTACCGAGTACGGTAAGTCCCTTAAGCGAGTCAGCTTTGGCAGAGATTAGTTCTTCCGGAACCACCTCTGGTGCTGGACTTGGGGTAGGCGCTTCAACTACCTTAGGAGTAGGTGCAGGGGTTGGAGCTGCGGGTGCAGCAGGAGCCACTGGCTCAGGCTTTTTCTCCTCTTGCTTTGGAGCTGGAGCCGGTTTCGGCTGAGGTGCCGGCGGGGTAGGAGCTGGCTTTCTGGAAAGGTCTACTTTTCCTAAAACCTTAATTCCCTCTAATTTAGGTGCTTCAGAAGCTATTTTTTCTACCACTGGCTCTGGAGCTTTCGCTACAGGTGCGGGAGTAGCTTGCGGAGCTTGAACGGCTGCAGGTACAGGGGTTGGCTCTACGGCTTTTTCCTGCTTCGGCAGATCCTGCTCCGATGCTGTAGGCTCATGACGCTTTCCAATTGATAAGTGGGAAGCCTCTTCCTTTTCAAGAGCAGAGGACTTGAATTCCTTTTCCAGCATGGACACTTGGTCCAACGTGATCTTGGAATTGGGATTGTTCTCTACCTCATAGCCCTTTTTAGCCAAGGACTCAACGATGGTTGCCGTACCCACGTTGAGCTTTCTGGCTATTTGGCCTAATCGCATCATTTTTTCTTCTGACATAAGCAAAAACCTCTTTCGAAATCTTAAGTAAAATTAGGGTAATCTTCGGGGTTTAAGCCCCTTATTGGTCAAATTCTGTTCTGAGTATTCGGAAAATTTCATCAATGGTCACTTCCTCCAACTCGGTTCTACGAATCAAATCTTCCTTGCTCAACACCAACACACTCTTTGCGGTGTCCAAGCCTGTCTTTTTGAGTTCGTCGATTATCCACTGATCGATCTCATCTGAGAACTCGTTCAAGTCCACATCTTCTTCTTCATGATCGTTCAACTCACGGAATACATCGATTTCATAACCTACCAAACGGCTGGCCAACTTGATGTTGAAACCGCCTTTTCCAATAGCTAGGGAAACCTGATCTGGCTTCAAAAACACGGAAATTCGCTTGGACTCCTTGTTAATGGAAAGCGAAGAAACTTTTGCAGGGCTCAAGGCACGGGAAACATAGAGTTCCAAATTCTCCGTGAAATTGATCACGTCGATATTTTCATTCTGTAATTCACGTACGACTGCATGGATACGGGATCCTTTCATGCCCACACAAGCACCAACCGGGTCAATCCGGTCATCGTAAGATTCTACTGCTACTTTAGCGCGCTCACCTGGTTCACGAACAACCTTCACAATGGTGATCAAACCATCATACACCTCGGGAACTTCATTTTCAAAAAGTCTTTCCAAGAAAACGGGGGAAGTACGAGACAAAATCACTTTCGGATTTCCGTTGATCATGTCTACACGGTGAACGATTGATTTGACAGAATCGCCTTTTCTAAAGCGATCTTTCGAAATTTGTTCGCCCTTAGGTAGAATCAATTCATTGCCTTCGCTGTCGATCAAAAGAATCTCTCGTCCTAGGATCTGGTACACTTCAGCTGAAATGATTTCTCCTACCTGCTCTTCGTATTTGCTAAATAAAATATCTTTTTCAAGGTCCTTGATGCGCTGGATTAGGGTTTGACGTGCCATTTGAACGGCCCGTCTTCCAAATTCTTCCAACTCAATTTTTTCATATACCTCTTCCCCTACTTCAAAGTCAGGCTCAATTTTTTGAGCATCAGAAAGGCTGATTTTATCAAAGTCCCAGATATCCTCGGAGTTGTCATCTACAATTTCTCGAATTCTGAAAATTTCCAAATCACCTTTATCGGCATTGATGGTCACATCAAAATTCTCGTCTGATTCAAACTTCTTGCGAATCATCGCTCTAAATACATCTTCCAGAATACGGATCATGGTTGGACGATCCACATTTTTAGATCTCGCAAACTCTGCGAAGGATTCAATTAAGATTTTTGCATCCATTGGTATTAGTTAAAAGATACTTGTACGATAGATTTTTTTAGTTCATTGAAGGCGAAAGAATGCTCCTCTTCCACACTTTTTTTTCCTTTTT
Source organism: Bacteroidota bacterium (assembly GCA_041175425.1). Classification (GTDB taxonomy): domain Bacteria; phylum Bacteroidota; class Bacteroidia; order Cytophagales; family Cyclobacteriaceae; genus Algoriphagus. The sequence continues at coordinate 37,690 of JBEDEY010000277.1, forward strand.
CTTTTTTGGTGACCACCAACTTGATCCCCTGCTCTTCTACTTCCTTTAATTTGCCTGACACCTCTTCCCCAGAGAGCAGGAAGACCTTTAGTGTCCTCCCAATATTTTTTAGGTACTGTCTTTTTTCTGTGAGCGGATAATCCAAACCAGGTGATGAAACCTCTAAGGTGTACGCTTCTTCCAAAAGTTCATTGGTCTCTAGTTCCCCAGACAAAGCCCTACTCAAAGATGCGCAGGCAGCGATGGTCATTCCTTGATCGGCGTCTACCAAAATGAGGATTTTGGTTTTGTCCGCCACGCGATCAATTTTCACCTCCACAATAAAATGTTCTTCATCAGGAAGGTGCTTTTCGACTAGGTCTAGAATCACATGCTTTAGGTCACTCATACAGCAGGATAATGAAAGAGGGGACTGTTGTCCCCTCTAGAAACTTTAGAATACCGGACAAAAGTAATAGAAAGATTGACGAAATACAAAATAGCGCATCATATCCTCCGAATTTTTGCTTAAATTTAGTCCATTGCCCAGGAAAATTGACCGTGTAGACCAATTCGCTTTCAATTCTACCCGTCAAAAACAAAAAATCTTCTTTCTCTCTGTTTTATCAATTTAAGGTAATATTTTTGTCGATTCTAGGGCAATAAATAGTACGCAAGGACTATCCTGACCGTCCATTACCGAGTTCAAAGCCAAAAAAAAATTAAGAATGGGACTATTTGATTTTTTCTCAAGTGATATCGCCATTGATTTGGGTACCGCAAATACCTTGATCATCCACAAAGACAAGATTGTGGTGGACGAACCATCGATCATTGCCATTGACAAAACGAACAATCGCGTTTTGGCCGTGGGAAGAGAGGCGATGAATATGCATGAGAAGACCCATGAAAACATTAAAACCATCCGTCCCTTGAAAGATGGGGTGATTGCAGACTTTTATGCTGCCGAGCAAATGATCCGTGGATTGATTAAAATGATCCCAGGACAGAAAAAAGGCATGTTCCCACAATCTCACAAAATGGTAATTTGTATCCCTTCGGGCATCACTGAAGTGGAGAAACGAGCAGTTCGTGACTCTGCTGAGCACGCTGGCGCTAAAGAAGTATACATGATTTACGAGCCGATTGCAGCAGCCATCGGTATTGGCATTGACATTGAAAAACCAATGGGCTCCATGATTGTGGATATTGGAGGGGGTACTACAGAAATTGCATTGATTGCCTTGTCTGGTATAGTTGCTGACCAGTCTATCCGTGTAGCTGGAGACACCTTCACGAAAGACATCTTGGATTACATGCGTAGACAGCACAACCTATTGATTGGTGAGCGTTCTGCAGAAAAAGTAAAAATTGCCATTGGCTCTGCGCTTACCGAATTGGATGATGCTCCAGATGATTACGAAATTCGCGGTCGCGATTTGATGACGGGTATTCCAAAAGTGATCAAAGTATCCTACTCTGAAATTGCTTTTGCATTGGATAAATCGGTATCCAAAATTGAGGAAGCGGTTCTAAAAGCATTGGAAATCGCACCACCAGAATTGTCTGCAGATATTTACGACAACGGCATTCACCTTACGGGTGGCGGAGCCTTGTTGAAAGGGCTAGACAAGCGTCTGCACCAAAAAACCAAGCTTCCCATTCACATTGCAGACGATCCTTTAAGGGCTGTTGTGCGTGGTACTGGCACTGCGCTTAAAAACATTCAAAACTTCCGAACCGTTCTGATGACCTAATTTTTGAATGCTACGCATCCTTCAGTTCCTTTACCGTGTAAGAGCATTTTTACTATTCGCATTTCTTGAATTTTTGGCGATCTGGATGATCGTCGCCAACAATTCCCCTCAGGGAGCGGCATTTTTCAATAGTTCGAATGAATTGGTGGGCAATGCGCTCAAAAAGCAGGCAGACGTGGTTCAGTTTTTCTCACTCGCAGATGCCAACCTAGCACTTGTGGAGGAAAATGCGAGCCTGAAGCAGGAGCTGCTGAGGTTACAAGTCAAGCCAGATAGCATGCCTTTGGCAATTAATTCCACGCTAAAAGCAACATTTGAACTCAAAGGGGCGCGCGTAGTGGCCAATTCCTTGCGGTTTTCACAAAACTACTTGACGCTTTACAAAGGTGCTAAGGATGGAATTAAACCTGGAATGGGTGTGTTTAACTCACAAGGTATCGTCGGTAGGGTCAAATCTGTTTCAGAGAATTATTCAGTAGCATTTTCAGTACTCAATACTAGCCTTCTCATTTCTGCCAAAATCAAATCCTCAGAGGTATTTGGTTCGGTGCAATGGGATGGTGGCAATACCTCCGAAGTACAGCTACTGTATGTTCCTCGGCATGTCAAAGCGACGAAAGGGGACACTGTAATCACTTCGGGCTTCAATGCAGTATTCCCAGAGGGCTTGCTCATTGGACAAATTTCAAAGGTAGAAGTCAATAAAAAAGACCCCAATTACTTGGCCATTACTGTAAAACTGAGCACTGATTTTAGTAAATTAACCTATGTGTATTTGGTGGAAAACACCCAGTTCCAAGAAATAGATTCGCTGTACCGCCAATCCGATTTGATCAATGAATATTAGAAACCTGATATCCTATGGCTTCTTGATCCTAGTTTTAGGGTTGGTTCAGATTTTATTTCTAAAAAATCTAGCCGTCTTTGGGCATGCTTTTGGGTTTTTATACCTCCTTGGTTTATTGATTTTGCCGAGCACAATCCGAACCATCCCTTTGATGTTGATTGCATTTTGCCTTGGATTTATCTTGGATGTGTTCTTTGAAACGATTGGCATGCATACCGCAGCAGCTACCCTATTTGCATTTTTAAAGCCCATTTGGCTCAAAGCAGCTAGCCCAACTGGGGGCTTTGATGAAGCTGAGGAGCCCAGCCTTGGGCAGATCGGGTTTGGACGCTACATCAGCTATGCCTTTCCTCTCCTTTTTGTGTATGCGCTTGCCTTTTTTATTGCAGACCAATGGGGTACTGGAGGATTTTTTGGGGTCTTGAGCAAAAGCTTCTTTTCCGCGCTTTTCACCCTGATGCTGACCCTAGTGGTGCAGTTGCTGTTCTTTAGTCGTAAACGAGGCATCTGATGAGAGACCAACGCCCAGCCGTCATCCTTTTAGTCATCTTTTTAGTGAGTGGAATCTTGCTTGTCAAGCTTTTTGCCATCCAAGTCCTGGATGATAGCTTCTTAAAGCGAGCAGAAAGTAATGCCATTCAACGAATCGTGGATCACCCCTACCGAGGATTAGTCTACGATCGTACTGGAAAATTGATGGTGTTCAACAACCCCATCTTCGACCTGATGGTGGTCCCACGTGAATTTAATGTAGGCGATACTGCAAAATTCTGTGAACTGTTTCGAATTAGTAAAGAAGAGTTGATCACAAGCTACAACGCAGCCAAATCCTACTCTAAAGTAAAACCCTCCCCTCTGATCAAGCAACTCTCTACCAAGGATTTTGCGCGGATCCAAGACTTTTTGGTTGACTACCCTGGCCTATTTATTCTTACCCGATCTGTGCGATCTTATCCATCTGCCACCACTGCCCATGCCTTGGGGTACATTGGTGAGATTAGTGGTGGTCAACTGGAAAAGGATACGGCTGGGTATTATTCCCAAGGAGATTATGTAGGGCTGAGTGGGCTAGAAAAATACTATGAAAAAGAGCTGCGCGGAAAAAAAGGAGTGAAGTACAAAATGGTCAATGTCCGTGGGGTAGACAAGGGGCCGTTCAAAGAAGGGGAATACGATACCATTTCAATGGCAGGCCAAAACCTAACTTCAACGATTGACTTGGATCTTCAGCGGTACGGAGAAATGCTCATGAATGGCAAAACTGGATCTGTTGTGGCGATTGAACCAAAAACTGGTGAGATTTTGGCCATGATTTCAGCACCCTTTTATGATCCAAACCAACTGACCGGTGCTGAGTTTGGCAAAACTTACAAAAAGCTAAACCAAGACAATTCCAAGCCCCTGTTCAATCGGCCAATCATGGCTACCTATCCTCCTGGATCCATCTTTAAGATTGTCCAAAGTTTGATTGGTCTTCAAGAAGGTGTGCTTACGCCAAATACAACCTTTGCTTGCAACAGATCTTTGGTGGCTTGTCACAACCACCCCAACCCAGTGAATTTATTTGGAGCCATCCGAAATTCTTGTAATCCCTATTACCACCAAGCATTTCGTCAAATCATCAACCGAGAGGTGTCCTCCAATACGTTCAAGGACACCGAGATTGGGTTAAATGCCTGGAGGGAAAAAGTACTGAAGTTTGGATTGGGTAGCCCCTTGGGGATGGACATGAGCGGGGAAAAGGGAGGAGATATTCCTTCAAGCAAACTCTACGATCGCATTTATGGCGCAGGGCATTGGAAATATTCCACCATCTATTCCCTATCAATAGGACAAGGCGAGATGCAAGTGACCCCACTTCAGATGGCCAACCTTGCGGCTATTTTTGCCAATAAAGGCTATTATTACACCCCTCATTTGGTGAAAGCCATCGATGGGGATCCAAAGAAAATCCCTGCTAAATTCCAACAAAAAATTTCGGTAGGTGTGGATGCGCGGCACTTTGACCTGATTCAGGATGCCATGGCTGAAGCCATCTATGGTACAGCCGCTCGAGCAGTCATGACCGACCTAGTCATCGCTGGGAAAACAGGGACAGCACAAAATCCACATGGAGAAGATCACTCCGTCTTTGTGGCGTTTGCTCCGAAGGATAATCCAAAAATCGCCATTGCGGTCTATGTGGAAAATGCAGGATGGGGTGGAAGAGCAGCGGCAAGTACCGCTTCCTTGATGATCGAAAAATACATCCGCAGAACCATCTCGCGACCTGAACTTCAGGACTATGTAATCGCAGGTAATTTTATTTATTAAATGAAAGAATCAGAGGTTCAAATCAACCGAGTCGATTGGATCGCAGTATCCATCTACTTTGCATTGGTCGCCATAGGCTGGTTCAATATCTATGCGGTCGTTTACGATAGCCAGGTAGAAAAAAGCATCTTTGACCTAACCATCAGCTCAGGAAAACAGCTTGTATGGATTGGTACGGCTGTCGGTCTGATCACCTTAATTATGGTGGCTGATTACCGCTTTTTTGAAAACCTTTCGCTGGTCATCTACCTCATCTTTCTCCTAATTCTAATCGTAACCCCAATTTTCGGAAAGGAGGTTAATGGACAGATCCTATCCATTGGCGTTGGAGAATTCCGCATTCAACCTGGGGAATTTGCAAAATTTGCAACTGCTTTGGCCTTAGCCAAGGTCATGGAACGCCCTACTTTTGACCTGAGCAAGCGAAACTACCAAGCCATCGCCTTCGGTGTACTTCTGGTCCCAATCGCTTTGATCCTGTTGCAACCCGATACAGGTACCGCCATGGTGTACTTTTCTCTGCTCATCATGTTCTATAGAGAAGGTCTTCCTCAGTGGTATTATGCATTAGGTTTAGGATCTGTCGGCATCACCTTGCTTGCCTTGGGTGTTGACAACAATCTGTACTTAGCGGCAATCATCGTCTTGGTGGTGGGCGGTTTGATTTACTTGGGCAAAAGGTCTTGGCAGCGCATCCTAGCCTTCTCCTTGATTGGCATCGGACTGATTGCGTACATCTATTCCATTGATTTTGTGGTATCCAAGCTCCCATCTCACCAGCAAAATCGAATCATGGTGCTCTTCAACCCAGACATTGATCCACTAGGGGTAGGCTGGAATGTAACCCAATCCAAAATTGCAATTGGCTCTGGAGGATTTTTTGGAAAGGGCTACCTCGAAGGCACACAAACCAAGTTTGACTTCGTCCCCGAACAAGACACCGACTTTATCTTTTGTACCCTTGGAGAAGAATTTGGGTGGATGGGAAGTTTTGTAGTGATCAGCCTTTTCGCAGGCCTCTTGTACCGCCTAGTCATCATGGCAGAACGGCAAAAAACACGATTTTCTAGAATTTATGGCTACGGAGTAGTGTCCATTCTACTCTTTCACTTTATGGTCAATATTGCGATGACCATCGGGCTCTTTCCAGTGGTAGGTATTCCGCTCCCCTTCTTCAGCTATGGGGGCTCCTCACTCTGGTCCTTTACGGTCTTACTTTTTATCTTCATCAAGCTCGATTCTTCAAGAGCTACCCAATTGGGAAGAATAAGCTAACTATTAAGAGCCTACAGGGTTCAAAAAAAAGAGCGGTAAGAATTATCTTACCGCTCTTTTTTTTGAAGGGAGCTTACCGAACAAACTTCCGATAGACTTGCTGCATAAACTCACGTACTTCTTCGGATTCAATGTCCCAGCCTAGCTCAACTACAAATCGCGCATTGATTAGGTCCACCGCTTCTTCAAAGGTATTCAACTCATCGATTGATTTTAACGCGTGACGAAGCAAGTCTGCATTGCCATCAAACAATTCTTTGGTAAACATAAAGCGCTGATTAAGGGCAAGGCTTTCAGCCAGTTCACCCAAAATCCCCTTCATTCCCTTGTAGGTCTCTGTAGCAAACAAGGTCTTCAAGTGTACCGCATCTAGACCTTTTCCCGTAGCGGGAGTGGAGGCGATGGGGACTCTTTTTTCGGGTTTTGGTGTCGGTATGCTTTCCTCTGCTTCTTCAATTAGATTTTCCTCAACCTCCTCCAATTCGTAACGAGGGGATTCTTCGACCTCTTCAAACTCAGGCTCATGGGATGCTTCACTTTCCTCGATTTGGCTTGCTGGTTGACCCAAATACGTCTCCAAATCGAAACTCAAGGTTCCTTCCAAGGTAGCAAGAAGCTCTTTCGGAGTATCCAAACTCACTTTAAGCGATTGAAAGCTGGCTAAAATTGCCTGCTGATAGCTTGCCAAGTCCAAGCCAATCCCAGCCTTATCAATTAGGCCTGTGACTAGCTTTTCATTCCATTTGAAGTACTTCTTATTTTCCTTCAAGTATTCATTGATCTTTCCTGTTGGAGCTTTTTCCAATTCTTTTTGGTAAAAGGAAAGTGGGTCCGTAGCTACTTGGATTGCATCTTGGACCGCCTCTTGCAACATCCCTTGCAGGTGACGGCGCTCCACTTTGATCCGTCGGGAGAGCACATTCATAAACTGCGTAAGCGCCTCGTGAACTGCAATGTCACGGTAGTCAAAATAGGGGCTTGCCTTCAGCTTACCCAATTCCTCTTGCCACAATTCAAACAAGCGTTTGATAATGAAAAAATTTACCTGAGCACTTGGAGTCAGCTGAATGATTTCTTGTCCCGTGATGAATTGTCTACTGCTAAAAAATTGATCACAAACCAATTCTGCATAGGTGGTGGCATATTTTTCTAAATAATTGCCGTTAATTTGAGCGGTCATAGGAAGGTATTGTTTTCAAAAACAAACAAAATAATGGTCCGAATACGTATTCAAAATCTCGGAAATAGATCTATTGAATCAGAAACCACGGAACGTAAAGTTATCGAATTAATTCATGAAAATGGAATAGATTGGATGCATGCTTGTGGTAAAAAAGGAAGATGTACCACCTGTAAAATGAGTATTTTTGCGGGCCAAAAAAATTTAAGTCCAGAAACACCACAAGAACTCCAATTTAGAACCCTAAACAGACTACTTCCTACTGAGCGACTGGCCTGTCAAGCGCAAGTACTTCAAGGAGAAGTGACTATTCGAGTTCCTGAAACAAGTAAATTTCCCCATTTGACCTACACCGAATAAGTATGTTCATTGAACCCTCACCCATCAGTAGAAAACATGCCGAGCAGAAAGGTCAAATCGAAGTGATCTGCGGATCCATGTTTTCGGGGAAAACAGAAGAATTGATCCGTAGGCTAACCCGAGCACGCCTCGCCAAGCAGCATGTGGAGATCTTCAAGCCTTCCATAGATACACGGTACCACGAAACGCATGTGGTTTCTCACAACGAAACAAGCATCCGGTCTACTCCGGTCAGCTTTGCAGGAGATATTCTATTACTTAGCGGCACCTGCGATGTAGTGGGGATTGATGAGGCCCAATTTTTTGATGAGGAGATCGTTCGGGTAGTACAGCTTCTTGCCAACCAAGGGAAGCGGGTAATATTGGCCGGCTTAGACATGGACTTTGAAGGAAAGCCTTTTGATCCCATGCCCAAGCTTATGGCCATTGCGGAATACGTCACCAAGGTACATGCTATCTGCATGAAATGTGGAGATTTGGCGGCATTCTCTTACCGTCTTTCTGCTGCCAAGGAAAAAGTAATGCTCGGGGAAAAAGATAGTTATGAAGCACGATGCAGAAAGTGCTTTTATGAAGAATAGCCTTAAGGGGAAAAGAAATGCTTAAAAAAACGGCAGGGATCGTATTAAGCCATATCAAATACAAGGATAGCAGCATTATTGCGCGAATTTTCACCCGAGAACTTGGGCTAAAAGCCTACCTCGTCAATGGGGTAAGAAGCTTGGGCAAAGGAAGTAAAATCGCGTTGTATCAGCCCCTCACCCTGCTGGATTTGGTCGTTTATGACAAGGAGAATTCTGGATTGCAGCGGATTTCTGAGGCAAAAATCAAGCATCCCCAGCGGCTTATCCCCTTTGATATGACCCGAACAAGTTTGGCCTTATTTAGTACAGAAGTCATCAGTAGAAGCATTTTAGAGGGATACCAAAATGAAGAACTCTTTGACTTTTTGATGGAAAGCATCGCTACCTTGGATAGCCCAGAAACCAATTTATCCCATTTTCCCCTCGTCTTCTTACTTGAAAATGCAAGGCATCTGGGATTTGCCCCAGAGCTAGGGGAAGGATTTTTGGTAGAAAGCATACACCATCCTTTTCGCCCAGAGGAGGTTCAACTTGTGCTTCCCTACCTCAAAGATCTTCTTGACCATACCTTCCACCCTACCACGACTTTGCCTCTCCCACTTCGGAGAAAACTCTTGGATCACTTGGTGGAATTTCATGCACAGCACCTTTCCCATCCCCACCCGCTCAAATCCCTGCCCATCATCCGACAGCTAATCGGCTGAATGCTAAAGATTGGCGTGGGAAGCCCAAAAAAGAAAAATTTGTTTAATCCAACTTCAACAAGTAATATTGCATTCAATACGTGAATAAAGCATTCGGCCCACTTTGGCTTGAACTTTTCCTGCAGACCTTTTTCGCTCAGAAAATTATTCACCATCCCAAAACTACATTTTACCGATCCTAATTATTTCATCCCCTCTTTATGTACAACATAGAAGAACTCAGAATCAGACTTTTATCTGAATTGAAGGAGATTGCTGAGGAACTTGGAGTGAAAAATTCCAAATCTTTGAAAAAAGATGAACTGGTGTATGCGATTCTTGACCAACAAGCAATCATCCCAGAACAAGCACTTCCCAAGAAAAAGCCCTCGGTAGTAGAATCAGGCACCATCGAAGAAGAAAAATCCGATCCCCCTGCACCTGCACCTGCACCTGCAGCCGCAACCACTTCCGAAGAACCTGCAGAATTCAAACCCAAATTCAGAAGACAAAATGTCACTGAAGTTCCAGCTGTAAGTTCCGAGGCTCCAGCTGAAGAAACTCAAGCCGTTCCTAGGGAGGAACGAACACCAAAACCTTTTGTAAAGCCCGCAAAGGAATTTACACCAAGACCTGAACGAAGAGCGCCTCAAGGTGATTCTTCGGAAGAACCCAAAGCATTTAAGCCACGCAAGCGTGTGTTTGATGAGGAGCCAACCCAAGCAGCACCGCAAGAAGGTGGTGCAGAAGCAGCACAACAGCCTACCGAAGGGGAGGTAAATTACTACCGCGTAGAGGCGGAATTGCCGAGACGCAAAAATTTCAAATCTCCTGAAGATGCACACATTCCTGCGGCGGAAACCGTACCCGGTAATGCCCGCAAAAAACCATTTGTCAGCCCTAGAGAATTTGATGGGGTGATTGAAAATGAAGGGGTTTTGGAAATCGTGCAAGATGGCTATGCTTTCTTACGTTCCCTAGACTACAACTACCTCGCCTCTCCAGACGATATCTACGTTTCTCCAAGTCAAATCAAACACTTCGGTTTGAAGACGGGTGACCATATCAAAGGGTCTATACGACCTCCTAAAGAAGGAGAAAAATACTTTGCCCTCCTCAAAATCACGACTGTAAATGGAAAAACCACAGACGAAATCAGAGACAGGGTTCCTTTTGAATACCTCACCCCTCTTTTCCCTGAGGAGCGCTTAAACCTGTCCACAAAAGCAGACGGCTATTCCACCCGTATTCTAGACTTGTTTGCCCCTATTGGAAAGGGACAGCGAGGAATGATCGTGGCACAACCGAAAACGGGTAAGACCGTACTTTTGCAGCAAATTGCCAATGCGATTACTCAAAACCATCCCGAGGTACACCTCATGATTCTTTTGATCGATGAACGTCCAGAGGAAGTAACTGACATGGCTCGATCTGTAAATGCAGAAGTGATCTCTTCTACCTTTGACGAGCAAGCAGAACGCCATGTCAAAGTAGCGAACATCGTGCTTGAAAAAGCAAAGCGAATGGTAGAAGTGGGCCACGACGTGGTCATCCTATTGGATTCCATCACTCGATTGGCTAGAGCACACAATACCGTGGTGCCTAGCTCAGGTAAAATCCTCTCTGGTGGTGTGGATGCAAATGCCCTTCACAAGCCAAAGCGTTTCTTTGGTGCAGCACGAAATGTAGAAAATGGTGGTTCCTTGACCATCATCGCAACAGCCTTGGTAGAAACCGGTTCAAAAATGGACGAAGTAATCTTTGAAGAATTCAAAGGTACGGGCAACATGGAATTGGCTTTGGATCGTAAGCTGGCCAACCGTAGAATTTACCCTGCAATTGATGTCCTCAGCTCCGGAACACGTAGAGAAGATCTCTTGATGGATAAGGAAGAAATGCAGCGTGTCTGGATCCTTCGCAAGCTGATGAGCGACATGACTTCCCAGGAGTCCATGGAGTTCTTACTTCAGCGCATGAAAGGTACCCGCGACAATGCAGAGTTCCTGATCAGCATGAACGGCTAATATTTATCGGCCATTCATTGGCACAAGTTTTCAAGCAAAAGCAGCTGTTTCCCTAAAGAGACAGCTGCTTTTTTGCTACTTGGAGT
>JBEDEY010000278.1:0-17481 GCA_041175425.1 Bacteroidota bacterium
AGTGGACCGAATCTATGTGTTGACGGAAGGAAAAATTGTGGAGCAGGGTAGCCATCAAGAGCTGGTGCAAGATGCTTCTGGCATTTATGCGAATCTTGTTCGCCTGCAGTTTGCGGATTAAACGAGGTTGTGTGCCGTAATGGATTTGGTAAGTCCAAGGACTTTTTCCTTCAGGAGGGACGCCCCTGGAAATAGGGTTTTCATTTCTCTGGCATTGAGGAGCCGAATTTCAGCTATGTATTGACTTGCTTCTGCCGGGTTCCATTTTTTCAAGCGGCTGAACTTCGTTTTGGTCAGGATAAAATACAGGAAAGCGTTGGGGTAATACTGCGCAAAGGGCAAGGCATAATGTGCTTCTATTGGGAAATAGCTATTGGGGGTTTGAATGAAATAACTCTTTCCCACACGGCGAATCTCTGATGCCATCTTTTGTTGCTGCTCGAGCGTGTACAAGTGCTCAATGACCGAATTAGAAAAAACCAAATCAAAGTGCCCATTTTTAAATTCGCGCATATCCGTGGCATTGCCTTGGACAGCTTGAAGGGCAGGGTGATTGGTTTCACTTTGGTGAAGATTGAGCAACGTAATCCGAATGCCCGGGTGGGAAAGTAGGGTGCTGTGTTGCCAAAAATAGGCTGTGCCGCCCACATCCAAAATTTCAATTTTTTCGACTCCTGAAAAATGAGAAAAAAATAACTTTTCGAATTCCTGAAGCCTCTTTGCTCGAAATTTGTAACCTAAAGAGTTGGGATTATCAGAGGAAGCTAAAAAATTAAACAGGGAAGACATGTACTTTTTGTTCCTTGGAAGGTTAGAAATTTATCCAAAAGTAATAAGCCTTGAGAATTTCTTTCTTAATTTTACGAAGTTTCCTTCCTCAACTCCAATTTTTGTCAATTTTTTAGACAAAAGCTGGCTGTTCAAGTTTTATATTTTTATGAAGAGAAGATTTGATACGTATTTTCCCTGGCTGTTTACGGTCAGTGATTTTTTTGCATCCCTACTCTCATTGGCTGTAGCTAACTTTTTTTTACAGCGCTTTCATGTCTTGGGTGAAACTGAATTTTCTGCATACCTGCCCTTATCACTCCTTTGGATTTTGATTTCCATACTCCGGAAAGATTACAAGATTGGAAGGACTGAAGAATATGATGATACCTTAAGCAGGTTTTCGGTCACGCTTCTTTGGTTTTTAGGCGCGACAGCGATCTTGTGGACCCCTCTTCAAGTTGGAAATTACCGTTGGATTCAAATTGCTGCCTTGGGAGCTACTCTTGGCCTTCTAATGGGTTTTTTCAGGGTTGGGGTACAGTTAATTCTTAAAAAATACCGAGCGCTGGGGAAAAATTTCCAAAATGCAATCATTGTAGGAAAGGGTACAACGAGTCCCAAATTGGTGGATGTCCTTCGGATTCGTAAGGACTTTGGGATCAATTTTTTGGGGTACTTTGACGATCAATCCGATTGCGATCAAACCCGAGGTGGAATTGGAGACCTATTTGAGATTGCTCCAAAGATGAATCTTGATTTGATTTATATCCATGAAAAACTGGATGCGAGCCTTGTAAAGCGCGTGATTGACTTCGCGGATGAGCATTACATCAAGGTCAAGTTGATCCCTGGAAAGAGCCTTCAACTCGAAAAAAGTTTATCCTTTTCCCTCTATGGAGATTTCTTTGTCATCAATGTCAATGAAACTCCCTTGGATCATCCTTTGAATAGCTTTGCAAAGCGTGTTTTTGATCTGGCATTTGCCAGCTTTGTGACGGTATTTATCCTTTCTTGGCTTATTCCATTGGTTGGGTTATTGATTAAGTTGGAATCCAGAGGCCCTATATTTTTTATACAGGAGCGAAACGGTCTCAACAACAAGGTGTTCAGTTGCTTGAAGTTTCGTTCCATGACTCCAAACGATTATGCCGACTCACATCAGGCCATAAAGAACGATCCGCGGGTAACAGCAATAGGGGCATTTCTGCGAAAGACTTCTTTGGATGAGATGCCTCAGTTTTTGAATGTGTTGATGGGAAGTATGTCGATTGTAGGTCCTAGGCCGCATACTTTACCGATGAACGACACCTTTAGAACCCAAATTGATCGCTACAATTCCAGGCACAAAATTAAGCCAGGCATTACAGGCTTGGCTCAGGTGAGGGGTTACCGTGGAGAAATCGAAAACTCCTTCCAAATTAGATCTAGGGTGCGCTTGGATTATTTCTACATCAACAATTGGTCTTTTCTTCTAGACATGGAGATCATGGTCAAAACCGTTTACGAGTTGTTATTCAATCGTGAAAATGCCTATTGATTTGGCGTATACTTGCCGCTACTGTCATTCAACTCAAGGAACAAATTTTTTAGCAACGGAGCGCATGCTCGGACTGGGAGGAGAGTTTACCTATACCTCCTGCACTTCTTGTGGTTCAATCCAACTTTCGACTATCCCTGAAGATTTGGGACCCTACTATCCTAGCGAGTATTATTCCTTCAGCTCCCTTCAGTCCTCTGGCTTTCTCCGAAACCTGCTTAAAAAGATTCGAATTCGAGCGTATTTCGCGACTGGATTGAACTTCTTTTTACCTCCCTTTGGTGGACATTGGCTCAAAAAACTAAATCCTCGGGTTACAGACCGCATTGCAGATGTGGGCTGCGGCAACGGGCAGCTTTTGTATGAACTGCATGTTTCTGGATTTAAGGATTTGCATGGGTTTGATCCCTTTTTGGATAAGGGAAGCGAGTTAGGTAGGGGTCTAACGCTATGGAATAAAGAACTTGGCCAAACCGACCTTTGCTTTGATGTTGTCATGTTGCATCATTCATTTGAACACATGGCAGAACCTGAACAGGTATTTAAAACCTGTTTTGATCGATTAAATCCAGGGGGAAGGCTATTGGTACGTTGTCCTGTGGCGGATGCAGCTGTTTGGAAAGAAAAGCAATCGGTATGGGTTCAGCTAGATGCTCCTAGACACCTGACGATACCTAGTACTGGAGGCTTCGTGGCTGCGGCCCAACGTGCGGGGTTTGAAATTCAGGAAGTTATATTTGACTCTACCTCCTTCCAATTCTGGGGCACAGCACTCTATGAGCGGGGAGAAAAGCTAGATCGGGGAAAAGTTAGCAGCCTTTTTTCTGAAAAGCAGCGTGTAGAATGGGAACAAAAAGCCATTCAATACAATCAAGAGGGAATTGGAGACCAAGCCTGTTTCTTTTGCATCAAGCCCGGAAAAAAAGTGGAGTCATGAAAGGAATGGGCAAGTACTTCATCGGCCTCCTTCCCCCACCAGCACTAGAGACCAGCCTTCACCAAGTTAAAGCAGATTTAAAAGCACATTTTCAAGTAAAATATGCACTCCAATCCCCTACTCACCTTACCTTGAAAATGCCTTTTCGGTATAGGGAGGCAAAAGAGCAGGAGCTAGTAATTCGTTTCACTAGTTTGCTAGAGGAGCAGCCATCATTCACCCTCCAGCTCAAGGGTATAGGACAGTTCGGAAGGAGAAATATCCACCATCAGGTTGCACCTTCCAACCCTTTGCTCGAACTCCAAACCAAATTGCGAGGGTTTTGTAAACGATACTTGCATCTGGTGGAGGAGCTGAGTGACCGAAATTTTCAACCTCACCTCACCCTGGCTTACAAAGACTTGAAGGAGGCCCATTTTGAAGAGGTTCTGGCCTTTGTAAAAAAAAATGCGGTACAGGCTGAATTTTTGGTGGATAGGGCCTATTTATTAAAAAATGTGGAAGGCAGATGGAAGGTTGTTGCCCCCCTTCTTTTTGGTAAAGGTCTCGAGAATCCGATTTCTGCTCCAAAAGGTTAAATTTTGTAGCAGCTAATCTTTCAGATGATCAAACAATTTACCTTGAATTGAGGATTTAACTACATCACGATACATCCATGAAAAAAGCGCTAGTAGTTGGTTCGGGCATTGCCGGTATAGCATCCTCCATAAGATTGGCGGTGAAGGGATATGATGTAGAGGTATTTGAAGCCAATGCCTATCCCGGGGGCAAGCTTTCTGCGATTGAGGGAAATGGCTACCGTTTTGATGCTGGCCCCTCTTTATTTACGTTGCCAGAGCAAGTCGAAGAATTGTTTCTTCTTGCAGGAAGGAACCCGGCCGACCATTTTGAATACGAGCGCTTGGAGGTGGTGTGTCATTATTTTTGGGAAGATGGCAAGAAAGTAAAAGCCT
This sequence comes from Bacteroidota bacterium, assembly GCA_041175425.1. Lineage (GTDB taxonomy): Bacteria > Bacteroidota > Bacteroidia > Cytophagales > Cyclobacteriaceae > Algoriphagus. Next base: position 4,199 of record JBEDEY010000278.1, read on the forward strand.
GGGCAGATCCCGAGCGCTTTGCGACTGAAGTAGCGGCGGAACTTGGGGTTTCAGAACAGGGAATCAAGGAGGTATTGAAGCGATCTGCTTTTATGTATGCGCATCTCTCCCCTTTATTTATGCACCGCTCCTTACATAAGTTGGGAACTTGGCTGGGTCCACAGGCGCTCAAGGCCTACTTGAACTTGGGAAAACTGGGGCTTTTCTCCACCATGCACGCCTTTAATAAGCGCTTTTTAAAAGATCCCAAGCTGGTGCAGCTCTTCAACCGCTATGCCACCTACAACGGTTCAGACCCCTACCAGACACCGGCAACCTTGACCATTATTCCCCACCTGGAGTTTAATCTAGGCGCCTATTTTCCGAAGCAAGGCATGCATGACATCTCCATGAGCTTGTACAAGTTGGCTTTGTCCTTGGGCGTTCGCTACCATTTCAATGCACCAGTGGAAGAAATTCTCGTCGAAAATCAGCGCGCCTACGGACTTCGAGTTCAGGGTAAAGAAGTTAGCGGAGATCTTGTGGTGAACAACATGGATATGGTCAATGCGTACAAGACCATTCTCAAAAAGCAGGTGCAGCCCAAAAAACTGTTGGAGCAGCCGAAGTCAAGTTCAGCCCTCATCTTCTACTGGGGAATTAATCAGGTATTTGAGGAAGTGGGGATGCACAACATCTTTTTTTCGGAGGATTACGAGCAGGAGTTTGCACATATCTTCAAGAAGGGAACCATTTATGAGGATCCGACGGTGTACATCAATTGTACAGCTGTAAGTAAGCCAGACGATGCTCCTGTGGGTGCGATGAATTGGTTCACGATGATCAATGTGCCCAACAACCAAGGCCAAGATTGGGATCAGCTGATTGCCAAGGCGAGAAAAGATATCCTGGCAAAGCTGAGTCGTCTCTTGCATGCTGATATTGAACAATTGATTGAATTTGAGGAAATTTTAGACCCCAGAACCATTGAATCCAAAACTTCCTCTGCGCAGGGAGCCTTGTACGGCAATAGTTCCAATACCAGATTTGCTGCGTTTTTGCGTCATCCCAATTTTTCTAGTCAACTGAAGAACTTATACTTCTGTGGAGGATCAGTGCATCCGGGGGGAGGGATTCCTTTGGCATTGCTTTCTGCAAAAATCATGTCCGAAGACATTCCTGACCTAAAAAAGTAACCCAGGATCAAAAAAATAGGATTATCCGCATTTATGCCAGTAGATTAGGAGGGATTTTTAACACTGCGGATAATCGTTCACAGACGACAGACCACGGTCGACAGCCCACTTAATTGATTCTCAAACCTTGTTTTCTTTGGTTATTGGTGAAAAATCAGATAATCATAAAAAAAGCGGCCTGTTGCAATGCAATGGGCCGCTTTTTAAAGTTGATCGGAGGGAGTATTAAAGCACTCGCTCGTATTGGTTGAAGAAGAAACTACCTTCAATGGCTGCATTTTCATCAGAGTCAGAACCATGAACGGCATTGGCTTCAATGGATTTAGCGAAGATTTTACGGATGGTTCCCTCCGCAGCGTTTGCAGGGTTGGTAGCGCCAATTAGGTTGCGGAAATCTTCTACTGCATTATCTTTTTCTAGAATAGCAGCGATAATCGCTCCAGAAGACATGTAGTTGCAAAGGTCCTTGTAGAAAGGTCTTTCGCTATGTACCTCATAAAATTTTCCAGCTAATGCTGGGCTAAGTCGGGTAGCCTTTAGAGCAACGATTTTAAAACCTGCTTCTTCAATCATTTTTAAGATTGCACCTGAATTGCCCGCTTCGAAAGCGTCTGGCTTAATCATGGTGAATGTTCTGTTTCCTGCCATGGGATTTGGAGTTTCATTGGTTTATTTCGGGTGCAAAATTAGCTCTTTTTGATTTATAATTTAATAGAAGCTGTAGAATTCTCTGTTAGGTGCTTCAGTATCAGTAAATTTCATGCTTTGGGAATTGTCTAAAATTTACTGACCTTTGTTGCCTCCGAAGCCAAAAGTGCAGCTGAATCAAATTAATGGAAGCTTTAGGTACGCTTATTCAAAAACTTTCCTCACCTAGGAAAATCGTCATTACCACTCATGTGAAGCCTGATGCAGATGCCTTGGGGTCTTCTTTGGGTCTATCCAACTACCTAATCAAGAAAGGGCACGAGGTTACGGTCATTACCCCCTCTGACTATCCTTATTTTTTGACTTGGATGAAAGGCAATGATCAAGTCTTGGATTTCTCCAAGGAAGGAGACCACAAGAAGGCCATAGGGAAGTTGGAAAAGGCGGAGATGATCTTTTGTCTTGATTTTTCTGTTCTGAATCGGGTCAATGAATTGGGAGAATTGATCCGTCAGTCCAAGGCCTTTGTGGTAAATATCGATCACCACCAGGATCCAGAAGATTTTGCACAGTTTAGGCTGTGGAGTACAGCAGCAGCAGCTACATGTGAGTTAGTGTATGAATTGATTGTGGAGCTTGGAGACAAAAACCTGATTGATAAACACATTGCTGCGTGTCTCTATGCGGGGATCATGACTGATACGGGAGGGTTTCGTCATCCCAATACCACCAAAAATGTCCACTTAGTGGTGGCAGAACTATTGGAAGCTGGTGCAGACGCCACAGCAATTGCCAACCTGATATACGATTCCAATTCCTTAAATAGGCTCAAATTCATTGGCTTTGCCATCACAAAACGCTTGGTGGTGCGGGAAGATTTGCATTTAGCCTACTTTGTGATCAATAAAAAAGATCTTAAAAAATATCAAAGCCAGACAGGAGACACCGAAGGTTTGGTGAATTATGCCTTATCTTTGGATGGAGTGAAGCTAGCCGCTTTGTTTTCTGAACGAGAAGATGGGGTCAAAATATCCTTTCGATCCAGTGTGGATGTGGCGGTGAATAAGTTTGCAGCCGCTCATTTTGGCGGAGGAGGCCATAAAAATGCAGCCGGAGGCAAATCTTCCTTGAGCTTGAAAAAAACAGTTACACGATTTGAGTCCCTTGTTCAAGAGTACCAAGAAGACCTTTTTCATTCCAAAGAAGTACCTACGCTATAACCCCAATCTTTAAAATTTGAAATTCACCTATCCTTTTATGAAAAATTACAAATCCCTTGTTCTCATTTTTGCCCTAATCATTGGGTTAGGCACGCTTTCTTCTTGCAAAAAAACTAAAGTAACGGAGAAAGATGCCATTGAATTTACCTACATCAAAGAAGGCAAGGATAAGCCTGCAAATGGTGAATTTCTATTGTATAATCTTGAGATTTTGACTCAGGCCGACTCGGTAATCTACAGCACCTTGACGCAACCTTTCCCAGGCTATTTGATGGCCAATGACACCATCAAAGCTCAGAATGGCATGGATGAGATCTTCTTGGCACTTAGAAAAGGCGATTCGATCACTTTCGAGGCAGCTGCCAAAATTATTTTCAGTGGCAATCAACCTGCTCCAATTAAAGAGGATGATCTAATCAAAGTTCGATTGGGTGCTTATGAAGTAAAGACGGAAGCAGACATGCAGGCTTTCTATGAGGAGGCAATGCAAAAAGAACAAGAAAAGGCAGCCGAGCGTGCCAAGGCTCTTTTGGTAGAAGAAGCAAAAACGATTGAAGCTTACCTTACTAAAAACAACCTAAAGGCACAAAAAACAGAAAGTGGTCTTTACTACGTCATTGAAAAAGAAGGAACTGGCGAGGCGACTACTCCAGGAACTACCTTGTCTGTGAACTATGCAGGTTACCTTATCAACGGTACCTTATTTGATACTTCCTACCCAGATCTTGCCAAAGCAAACAACATGTTTAGCGAGGAGCGTCCTTACGAACCACTTCCAGTTAATGTAGGTATGGGTCAAGTAATCCCAGGATGGGACGAGGGCTTGATGCTGTTGAAGAAAGGATCTAAAGCTAAATTGATTATCCCTTCTCCACTTGGTTATGGAGAAAGTGGAGCAGGAGCAATGATCCCTGCCAACTCTATCCTTGTGTTTGACGTAGAAGTAACCGACGTTCAGAAATAAGGAGTAAATTCTAAATCAAATCACCCAGAACCTATGAAATCCAGACTATTTGCTGTATTGGCTTTGCTTTTCGGAGCGTTTTCCTTGATTTCCTGTGTGGATGCCGATCAAACCCAAGAGGTCATCTTGGAGCGTGATAAGCAAGCCATTGAAAAGTTTCTTCAAGAGAACCCTATTTCGAGTGTAAAGGAATACAGTGAACCCATTGAAGGATTTTATATGTTCTGGCAAGTTTCTGTCAAACCAGAGCGGAATAATTTATTGCGCGGAGATACTGTTTCTGTGAATTACACTGGAAAAACGCTTGACAAAAAAATCTTCGATTCCTCCATTGAACAGGTAGCACGGGATAATGGTATTTTCAGTGCTGGTAGAAAATACCAGCCACTTCGTTATGCCGTAGGCTATGGATTTACTATCACTGGATTTGAATTTGCGATTTCGATGATGCATCCAGGCGAAAAGGCTACGGTGATTTTCCCATCTCGCCTTGGGTATGGTTCTCAAGCTAGCGGAGGTATACCGTCAAATTCTCCATTGATTTTTGAACTTGATCTCGTACAGGTCAAAAAAGGCCCGAATTTAAATCCATGATGCGTTCCATTATTTTATTCTTAGTTCTTGCTTCTGTAGGTTTCAGTGCTTGCGAGACCACTAATCCATTCAATCAGGGTCCTGCCTATGATTTTGAAGGAAATCTTGCCACAGATCGTAAGAAAATTGCAGCTTACTTGGATACAGCCAAGATAGACAGCGTCTACCGGATCCATGATCCAAGTGGCGTGGTGGTCATTGTTCAAGAAGAGGGCAAAGGGTCCCGTCCAACCAACAACACCGTGGTCTATACCGATTACATTGGAAAGTTGATGACTACCGGAACGGTATTTGACACTTCCTATGAGGCAGTGGCTCGACTTAAAAACATATTTGTGGAGGGTAGGGTCTATGCCCCACTTAGTTTTGTAGTGGGAGGTTCCACAGTAATTACAGGATGGGATATTGGATTCAAACGACTCCGGCCTGCCTCAAAGGCAACGATCATTATTCCTTCGCCTTATGGCTACAGCAACCAGAAAAATAACGACAAAATCCCAGAGAATTCGGTCTTGATCTTCCAAGTAGATTTCTTAGGAATCGATTGATAAAGGGGCGCTGAGCCCCTTTTTTTGTTTAGGCACTTAGCTTCCTTTTTTCGAGGGGTAAGCCACCTTTGGCTTCAAAATTCTTTCTAACTTGTCCCTGCAATGCCCCAATTGGAAAGAAGTGATTTTTGGAGAAAAGAATGCGGGCGAACTTGTCAGAACAACCTAACCCAAATGACTTACTTTTTATGAAAATTGGAATCATCCGAGAGGGGAAAATCCCAGCGGATCAACGGACGCCTTTTACCCCAGAAATTCTTCATGAAATTCAAAAAAGGGTAGGTGATAGCTTGTCCATTTGTGTGGAAACTAGCGCATTTCGCTGTTACACAGATGAGGAGTACCAAGAAAAAGGGATTGAGGTGGTCAGCGACCTTTCCCAAGCGGATGTTCTATTTGGGGTGAAGGAAGTTCCGATTGACCAATTGATTCCCGAAAAGACATACTTTTTCTTTTCCCATACGATTAAGAAGCAACCACGAAATAAATCCTTACTGCAAGCCATCTTGGCCAAGTCCATCCGCCTGATAGACTATGAGCTATTGAAAAATCCACAAGGGGAACGGGTAGTTGCCTTTGGGCGATGGGCCGGTGTCGTGGGCGCTTACAATGCGTTTTGGACCTATGGAAAGAAGACAGGTCTATATGAATTGCGGAGAGCTTCAGCTTGTAAGGATCTGGAAGATTTAAAAGTAGAGTTGAAGAAAGTGACTCTTCCTCCAATCAAAATTATAGTAACTGGTAGCGGTAGAGTAGGCAAGGGGGTTTTAGAAATCTTAGCGATTTTGGGGGTTCGAGAAGTGGAACCACAGGAATTTCTGAGAGATGACTTTGAAGAAGCAGTGTTTACTTGCCTTTCTTCAGCCGATTATTTGCGAAGAAAATCCGATGGAGGGTATGAGCGAGCTCATTTTTATGCCAATCCTGAGGCATATCAAAGCCAATTTTTACCGTTTGCGCAGGCAGGGGAAATTTTAATTGCCGCAGCCTACTGGGATCCTAAGGCTCCTCGGCTATTTGAGCTAGAGGCCATTCGGTCCTCTAAGTTTTCAATTTCAGTAATAGCTGATATTACCTGTGATATAGATGGATCGGTCCCTACCACGCGTAGAGCATCTACTATTTTGGATCCTGTGTATGATGTGGACCGAGATACAATGCAGGAGCTTCCGCCTTTTGGAAAGCAGCACAGTATTTCCGTGATGGCCATCGATAATTTGCCTTGTGAACTGCCTCGAGAATCCTCTTCAGAATTTGCGCGACAGCTTCGAGAATGGGTGGTGCCGGAATTGGGAAAAGACATTTCACCAATTTTGGAAAAGGCCACCATTGCCAGAGAAGGGGATTTGACCCTCGAATTCATGTATCTAAGCGATTACGTGAGTGACGCTTGCTAATCAATGGAGATGAAACTAAATCGTTACTTAGAATCTACGGTCCTTAAGCCCACTGTCACGGAGAGAGAAATTGATCTTTTGCTTGAAGAGGCGATTGATGCCCAATTTGTTGGCGTATGCGTACCTCCTTTCTGGGTAAAAAAGGCTAGCCGAGAGTTACAAGATCAAGACATACAGGTAGTCACTGTGATTGGTTTTCCTTTTGGGTTTGAGGCTACTGAAACAAAGGTGGCAGAAGCGAAGACTGCAATTCAAAATGGAGCAGATGAACTCGATGTGGTCTGGTCTCAAACGGCCTTCCACTCGGGCATGTCCTGGCCCAAAATAGAATTAGCACAGTTGGCCAAGGTCTGCCATGAATCGGAAAGGATTCTGAAAGTGATTATTGAAACTGCGTACTTGAGTCCTGCACAAATCCGAGAGGCTTGTTTGATCTGTCAGGATGCTGGAGCAGACTTTGTCAAAACATCTACTGGTTATGCCCCTTATGGAGCCAGGGTGGAGGACATCAGCTTGATGCGGGAGGTGCTTCCTTCTACCGTTGGTATCAAAGCCAGTGGAGGAATAAAATCCCTTGAGCTGGCATTGGCTTTAATTCAAGCTGGGGCTGATCGCTTGGGTACAAGCGCTGCCAAATCCTTGATGGATGAATGGAAAACCAAAAACGCTTAATTTTTGGTAAAGTAGATCAGCAGAAAGGGAATGATGAAGAAGGTCAGAAGGATATAGGCAAATCCTACTACGCGGTATTTTACGGACATTTTCCCCATGTAATTGGAAAGCCAAACTGGAATGTTTCGAATGCTCGCAATGGGTAAAAATATGAGTGCGCCCATGCTATTGAACAACACGTGGACCAAAGCCAAGGCAATGGCCGCCTCGGGCTTGTAGATTGAGGCGATCACTGCAGTGATGGTGGTCCCAATGTTTGCGCCAATGATAAAAGGGAATGCTTTACTTAAAGTTACTTTTTTGCTTGCTACTAGCGGGACCACTAAGGAAGTGGTCACGGTGCTGGATTGAACAGCTGCAGTAAAGGATAACCCATAAAAAAAAGCAAGCCCTGTTTTTTGGAAAATAACTTTGTTGATATCCTGAAATGTGTTTTTGATGAAAGACTTGTACATGGCAGTTGACAAAACTTTGATTGCAAAAAACACTAGAATAACCGATAAAATCATGGACACCACAGGTTGGTTGATCTGGGTAACTACCCATTCTGTCCATGTACGCGTAAACATTCTGTTGTAGACAATTGGACCTTCAAAGGAATTGTCTGAGGCAAACCAGTTTGCAATATAGCTTGCGGTATTGGAAAGAAATCCAAAGTAAATTTCAAGGGGGAAAAGTAAGATTACGGTAAAAATGTTGAAAAAATCGTGGGAAATTCCTGCGGACAAGGCTCGTCGAAATTGCTTTTTATCCATCAAATAAGAGAGGGATACCAGGGTTGAGGTAAGTGTAGTGCCGATGTTGGCTCCAAGTACAATAGGAACAGCTTGCTGTAAGGTTAGATTTCCTGAAGCGACGATAGCCACCACACTGGCAGTTACCGTGGAGCTACTTTGAATCAAAGCAGTGACCAGTAATCCAATAAATAGGCTGATGAACGGGTTTTTAGTAGCGTTGAGAATGTCTAATGCGATTCCCCCATTGATATTTCCAACGCCAACTGTAAGGAGATCAATGGCAAAAATGAAGAGTAGCAAGGCAAAAAAGACTTGTGCATACTGAAACAAATTGCCTTTAGCAGGACCTCCCTGCGTCTCCAAATTTTCCATTTTTCGTAGTGATGGGGACAATTCCATGAGATTGTCCAATGGCTCATCTTTAAATCCGTTCCTTCAAACTAGGAACGCTCACAAAAATTGTCTTTTTTTCCCTAAAATCAATTTAGACTTCTGTTTTTGGGGAATGTTTTTCTTTCTTTTAACAATTTATTAATGCGGGTTGCGGAATATCTTCTCTATTTTTGAATTCAATTTGTATTTCATACCCCCTTTATGGCAAAGCAAAAGCCGATTGATCAGAACATCAATCAACCAAATCTTACCAAAAAGACCTATTCGATTTTTGATTTTACCAAGACCGAGCGTCCCTTTTTGATCATCACGTTGATTCTTGTTTCCATCGCTGGGCTAATCACCGAGTACACCTATGCCGCTATGTGGTTTGGTTTTGCCTTGGCAGCCTATTCAGCCATTGCCAATGACAGTATCCAGACCATAGGAACCTTTATCGTCTCCAATCAAAAGACGAAATGGTACTGGTTGTGGCTGTTTATCGGATTGATTTGGGTGGTGACTATCACCTACAGCTGGATCGTCTTCAATGGGGACGTTTCTTTTCAGCTACTCAGTACTCCTGGTTTAGAAAAAGCACCTGAAAGTTTTGTCTTTCTACAGCTGGCAGCCCCAATTGTCTTGCTGATCATGACGCGGATGAGATGGCCTGTATCGACCACCTTTTTATTGCTCAATGTATTTACGTACAAGGCAGGAACGATCGTTTCGGTGATGACAAAAAGCTTTTTTGGCTATGTTCTCGCCTTTTTCTTAGCAGTTTTTGTATGGTTTTTGCTGGAGCGATTTGTCAAAAATTACCTCAAAGGAGAGGCGAGGCCTTACTGGATGGTCTTGCAATGGCTTACATCTGGTACACTTTGGGCAATATGGATCATGCAAGATGCTGCCAACATTGCCGTATTTCTACCTAGACAGTTAGATACTTTAGAATTTGTTGTTTACACCGGTTTTGTATTCTTGGGACTTGGACTCATCTTTTTCCTAAAAGGAGACAAAATTCAGGATATCATCAATGAGAAGACGAATGTTGCAGACGTCCGTGCCGCCACCTTGGTGGATTTGGTATACGCAGTGATTTTGTTTTACTTCAAAATGTACAACAACGTACCGATGAGTACCACCTGGGTTTTCATCGGCTTGCTGGCTGGGCGAGAGTTTGCGATTGCCTTGGGCAAACATGGAAAAGCCAAGAAGCGAAGCGCTTGGTTGGTTAGAGCCTTCCGATTGGCCAAAAAAGACATGTTCAAAGCCATGGCTGGATTGATTGTTTCGTTGATTTTGGCGGTAGTGATCAACAAAGGGGTTCGCGAAGAAATTTTCGCCCTCTTTAATTTCTAAAGCTTTTGGAAATTTTCTCCCACGAGTACTTCATGAATGAAGCCTTCAAGCAAGCAAAGATTGCTTTCGAAGAAGGGGAGGTACCTGTGGGCGCAGTGGTCGTCGCAAAAAATAAAGTTATTGCCCGAGCCTACAATCAAACTGAAAAATTGACCGATGTGACGGCTCATGCAGAAGTATTGGCGCTTACAGCTGCTGCCAACTATCTGGGGGCAAAATACCTGAACGAATGTCGGCTATATGTCACGCTAGAACCCTGCCCTATGTGTGCTGGGGCACTCTACTGGGCACAGCTTGGGGAACTATACCTTGGAGCCAAGGATCCCAAACGTGGTTTTAGACAGTGCAACCCTTCCATGCTTCATCCCAAGACCAAAGTGACTGAAGGTCTGATGGAGAAGGAATCGGAGCAGCTCCTCCTTGATTTTTTTCAAGGCCTGCGAAAAAAGTCTTTTTGAAAGGCGAGAACTTTTTGTGAAAAAAGGGGGTTTAATGAGCATAATACCAAATAAAGTATAACTACATTTATCACTAACCTTTTTATTTATGGCTTTTCAACTCCCTTCTCTACCTTACGCTCTTGATGCCCTTGAGCCCCATATCGATGCACGAACCATGGAAATCCACCATGGAAAGCACCACAATGCCTATGTCACCAATCTCAATGCGGCTATCGCAGGAACCGAGTTGGAAGGCAAATCCTTGGAAGAATTGATGAAAGTGGCCGGTTCGAATGCTGCCGTAAGAAACAATGGAGGTGGACATTGGAACCATAGCCTTTTCTGGCAAATCCTATCTCCAACCGGTGGAGGACTCCCTACTGGAGAGCTTGCAGAAGCTATCGATGCTAAATTTGGTTCATTTGATGCCTTCAAAGAAACATTTAACAAGGCTGGAGCGACTCGCTTTGGCTCAGGCTGGGCATGGCTTTGTGTAGACACCAAAAAAGAACTTTGTGTGTGTTCTTCTCCCAATCAAGACAATCCCCTTATGGACGTTTCAGATTGCCCAGGGACCCCTATTCTAGGACTAGATGTGTGGGAGCATGCCTACTACCTACACTACCAAAACCGTCGCCCAGATTACATCGCGGCCTTCTGGAACCTGATCAACTGGGAGGAAGTAAGCAAGCGATTCGCTGCTGCGAAGTAAATTCTGAAAATAGTCCAGAACTTATAAAATGAGCTGCCGTTTCAAACTGCAGCTCATTTTTTTGATTGCCTAAAGATTTGCCTAAGTCCTGCTGCTTTCTTAGGCATTATTTGTTAAATTGCTGTAAATGAACCCGGTAAAATCCATGGAATCTTTTGCTCTCCATAGAAAAGAACTTGAAGAACTTTGTGAGCGGCACCAAGTGAAAACCCTTTATGCGTTTGGGTCAGTATTGGGAAGTAATTTTCATGAAGCTAGTGATCTTGATCTTTTGGTTGATTTTAAAGAAATAGATCTTAACGATTATGCTGACAACTATTACGACTTTAAGTATTCTCTCCAAGAACTTTTTCAAAGACCAATAGATTTAATTGAGGAGAAAGCGGTAAAAAACCCTTATTTTAAAGAAGTGGTGGATGCAACCAAAACCCTTGTTTATGGATAAGGAGGTAAGGAGCTGGCTATTCGACGTCTTAAATGCAATCATGGAAATCGAAAGTTTTCTTCTTGACCGCCCCAAGGATTTTATTGCTTTTAAACAAGATCTTCGGACGCGCCGTGCAATTGAAAGGAACATTGAAATAATTGGGGAGGCTTTGAGTAGAATTATTTCAAGAGACAGTTCCTTATCAATTTCAAATGCTCGAAAGATTGTGGATACAAGGAATAGAATTATTCATGGATACGATTCGGTCTCTGATGAGATCATCTGGGGGATTTTGACACAGCATCTTCCATTATTAGAATTAGAGGTAAAAGGTCTGCTTGGGGAATAATTAGGGTGCTGCCCTACTTGAAAAGGGCTTATTTTTTGTTCCATTCTGGAAAAATAGCTGTTCGAAAATGAGACAGTCCTCTATTTTCTTTCTATCTAAATCCCGCTTTCCAGCAATTTTTTACATTTTTTTCTAATTGGCACATCCTTTTCATAGGAAAATGCATCTATTAGAAGACTAAACCAACTATTTGCTTCATGAAGACCCGTCACTTTTTATTCTTAGCCATCTTTATCTACCTGCTAGGAATCAGTACACTTGCCGCTCAATCCAACCAATCGACACTGTTGCGCGGAACCATTACCAACCAAAAAGGGGAGCCCGTGGCCTTTGCCAATGTAGCGGTACTTTCTACGGATAGCCTGCTTGTTGAAGGAGCTGTCTCCGACGAAGCAGGTAGCTTTTCCATTTCTTCCACGAAGACGGCTCAGGTGAAGCTTGTAATTTCTTCTTTAGGGTATAAAACCTACACTTCCGAAGTGTTTGAGCTAAAGCAGGGTCTGGTGAAAGATTTTGGAACGCTTCTACTTGCCGATGAACTTACCGGCCTAGATGAGGTCACTGTCAATGCGACTCGCCCTCAAATCATCATCGAGCCCGATAAGACCATCGTCAATGTGGAAGGAACGGTCATGGCAGAAGGGGCCAATGCCTTAGATGTACTGGGAAGATCTCCTGGGGTTTTTATCACTTCGGATGGAAGCATCAACTTGAATGGTAGAACAGGCGTGACGGTGATGATTAACGATCGGCCCATGTACATGAGTGCAGCTGATCTAACCAGCTTTTTACGGTCCATGTCCGCGGATAACATCAAAAGTATTGAAGTGATCACAAGCCCCTCCGCACGCTTTGATGCCGAGGGTGCCGCTGGGGTGATCAACATTCAGCTCAAGAAAAATACCGTGGATGGCGTGTTTGGAAATGTGATGCTAGGTGGCCAATACAATGGAAAAGCTGCTCCCAATACAGGGGTCACACTCAATGTGAAAAAAGGAAAGTGGACGGGCAATGGGACAGTAAACTACAATGAATACGTAGATATTAATGATTTGGAAATCGGCAGAAATTTCGATTTGGAAGGAGGCACCTCTACTTTTCTTCAAGAATCTCGGATTATCGAACGTGGTCGTACCCCATCCTTTACGGGTGCTGCAAACTATGAATTACGACCCAATCAGAATTTGGCAATCAATGTCCAAGCTTCCACGACCTCAAGCAATGGGATTAATGATTCGGGAACTTCCATCTCGAACCCTGGACAAGCCAATACGACAAGTATTAGCTCTGTCAATGATTCTGGAGACCAGACCAGTAGGCTATTTACCAACCTGCACTACGATGCAAAACTGGACACCCTTGGGGGTAAGATTTCAGCTGACTTAGACTTTACGGTGATGGAATTGGCCAGCGATGCCTTATTGAACAATTCCTATTCGAATGGATTGAATCCACCAACCCTGAGTACTGATCGCGTATTGACCCTAAATGACATGTACTACACCATCTTAACTTCCAAGGTGGACTGGATCAAGCCTCTGAAAGGAGGAAAAGTACTTGAGGCTGGGGTAAAAGGGAGCTGGGTAGAATCAGACAATAACCTAGACCTAAGCCGAGGCATCGGCGATGGGCAGCTGCAACCCGATCCCAACTCCAATCGGTTTAT
>JBEDEY010000279.1:0-3563 GCA_041175425.1 Bacteroidota bacterium
AGCGGACCTTTCCCTTTACATCCGTCAAGTAATATCCTTCTTTGGGTAGAATCAAGAGGTCTCCTTTCCGCTGGGGATAGGCAGTCAAGTCGCTGTAGTTTTCGGTACTGCTGAGGTCATCGATGGTTAGGTTTGGATTTCGAGACAACAACAATTGAATCACCTTTTCCTTCTCCTTTGGGTTTTCCAAATGCAGGTGAGCCAAAGCCCCATTGTTGACGACGCGTCCTTCAATTCCCTCGGTCAAGTCCTCCAACAGAATCAAATTTTCTTGCTTTACCTCTAGCATGCCATGGTCAGAAACAAGCACCACATGGATGGGGAGATCGAAGGTTTCGAGCCCTTCAAACAAGGCCCCGAGTTCATGATCTAACCGATCCAATGTTTTTTTCAACTCCAGGTCATTGTTGGGACCATAGCGATGTCCCGTGTCGTCCATATCCGAAAAATAGAGTGTAATCAAACGCGGCCGATCCGCTTCAGGAAGCCTAAGCCAGTCAAACACCTTAGCAATACGTGTAAGGTTGGGCACTCCCCCATCGTAATCGTAGTAATAGCTGGGTCGGACCCCTTGAATCGGAGCCTCCGTACCCACAAAAAAGTAGCTCGCCGCCTTGATCCCCTGTTGCTCCGCAAGCACCCAAATCGGCGTCCCTCCATACCAATACCCATCCTGCACAATATCGCGATTGCCCATGGTATAGACTTGATCCTTTGCCGGATCGTAGAAGGCATTGTCCACCAAACCATGGTGCTCGGGAAGCATCCCCGTGGCGATGGTGTAGTGGTTGGGAAAAGTTTTGGTTGGAAAGGAAGGTATCAGTCCCTTTGCAGCTGTTCCTTCGGCAATAAACCGACTCAGATTCTCTGGCTGAAAGCGCTCCACATAATCGTGGCGAAAGCCATCTAGGGAAATCAAGATGAGAATGGGCTCTTTTTCCTGAGAAAAAGTTGCGGTCCAAACGAACAGCAGCACAACAAAAACTAGAAAAGAGCGCTTCATTTTTTTCTTTAAATATACCGTATACTTATTTTCTTGATAAGAAATTGGGATTTGAAATCACCCCAAATCAAATCTCCACCCGCATCAACCAATCGTTCTGGATTTCATCTCCAAAAGGAAAGGGATGATTTCCAAAGGCCTTAAATCCATTTTTTTCATAAAAGCGAATGGCGCGCGCATTGTGCTCCCAGACGCCTAGCCAGACGTAGGTCATTCCTTTTTCTTTGGCAAAGGTCAGTGCCGCATTTAGTAAAAACTGCCCTACTCCCTTCCCCCACACTTCTTCCAGGGTATACAATCGGGCCACCTCTAGGCTCTCAGGGTCTTGGACGTCAGTTTGGGCAGCAGCCAAGTTTACTTTGGTGTAGCCGACCAACTTCCCCTCCAAGCTCGCCAACAGAAATGTGGAAGCGGGATTTTTCCATTCATTTTCGAGTTGAACGGGCGTAAAGGCTTGGGAGAGATAGGCCTGTACATTCTCTGGTTTATTGCCTTCGGAAAAAGCCTGCACAAAAGAAGTTTGGGCGACATCAAGCAAGGATTCTAGGTCGGCAAATTCTGCCTCTCTCAAGCTAAGTAACGGTTTGGAAGGATTCATATTACAATTTTTTGAGGGCAACATCTATTTGAGAAATAGGAAACTCCCCTAAAATCGCCCGGTAATTTCCTTTTGGACTGAGCACCACGAAACTCTTGCAAGGATAGGGAAACGAAAAGAATTGCTGTGCAAAAACTCCCTCCGGATCAGGGGCCCAACTGTGAATGCCCTCGTATTTTTCTAAGCCATGCGGCTGCTGGTACAAGTATACAGGTGACGCAGCCCCGTGTTTCTTGACATAACGGAGCACTGCAGCATGATCACTAGCGAGTGTCTTGGGATCCGAAGTAGCGCGAGCAGAATTGCATTCATCCTTGCCTGGATAAAAAACCACCACCAGGGGCTGTCCAGCTTTAAAGGCGTCCATTTTGCCCAGCTTCTCATAGAAAAGGCGCGCATCCGTCAGCCCTACTGGCATGCGATGCACCAGCCTCATGTCTCCAGATTGCTTTCCTGGAACACCAAAATAGGGGCCACTTAGGATCTTTTCTTCGTATTCGGGGTACAAGATGCGTTTACCACGCTCATCAAAATAGCTTTGTGCACAAAGCTGGCCTTGTACTCCAAGTAAAAAGAAAAGCAGGAGGTAAACCGTTTTCATTCGCTCCAATCAGTTGGATACCTTGCTGGCGGAAGCCACCTTATTGCCCCAAAGGATCACCAAAGCGGCAGTTCCAAACATGAGTAAGCTGTAAATCGCAGAGGGAATGGACATTACAGTGTTCACCAAAAGGGTGGCGGCGATGGTAATGCCCAAGGTGCCATTCTGGATGCCTGATTCGATGGCTATCGTCAATCCTTGTCGAAAGGGCAATCCAGTCCATTTGGCGATTAAAAAGCTTACTGCTAGCGTGCTCAAATTCAACGCCAAGGCAGCAGGTCCTGCTTCAATAAAGTACTGTACTAAATTTTCCCTTTCCTTTAGAATGGCAGCGCCAACAATAACCACGAAGAACACAATAGAAATCTTCCGAAAGGGCTGATCCCATTTTTCAGCCAAGCCAGGTGCCTTGGCAAGGGTAATCATCCCCAATGCCACAGGGATAAGCGTAATAAATAAGACAGAAACTACGGTGCCCACTACTTCCAACTGCTTTGCCTCACCTCCAGGGATAAAATACGCAATGGAAAAATTGACCAAAAACGGAATCGAAAATACGGTAATCAGGGAAGAAAAAGCCGTGAGCGTGATGGAAAGCGCTGCATCTCCTTTGGCCAGATGGGTAATCAAATTGGAGGTAGCTCCACCAGGGCACACAGCCAAAATCATCAGCCCAACTGCGAGTTCAGGTGGAAGAGAAAATGCCTTTACAATACCAAATGCCAGAATGGGCAAAAGTACCAATTGATTGAGTAGACCAATTCCCACGGCTTTGGGATAGATCAAGATTCGTTTAAAATCTTCTACGCGCAAACTCAGTCCCATGCCAAACATGATGACTGCTAGCGAAAAAGGCAAGAAAAGCTCTGTTAAAACACTGGATTGCATAGAATTGAGGTTGGGTGGTTCGTTTGGGTTCGTCTAATTTAAAACAAGCCGCTGGCAACAGCAAATCCGATGTAGGTTCCAATGGCATTCCCCAAACTCCCTACCAAAACGCCAGGAATCAACAAATCAGGACGCTCCAAGCTTTCTGCTGCTGCCAAGGCAGTGGTATTGCCTCCAATATTGGCTTGCGAAGCTACTGCAATCATGTCCCAGTCCATTTTGAAAAGGGAGCCTACTCCGAAAATCACTAGGCCATGAACCAGAACTAAAATACTCACAAACAAAATCAAGGTAAATGCCAAGTCTCCTACTCCCATTAAAGCTGTCAAATCACATAAAGTGCCAATTACAGCCAAAAATACGAGGATTAAGAAGTAGCCTAGGGTATGTTTGCCGCGAAGCTGCTGAACCGCTGGAAATTGGGCAAGGACCAAGGCTAAGGAAGTCAGCACAAGGATCTCAGGCACCTGCGG
>JBEDEY010000280.1:0-5970 GCA_041175425.1 Bacteroidota bacterium
GAAAAAATTACCCTCCAAAAATCTATGGCCATCAAATTTAGAGCTTTATTTACCTTGGTAGTTTTTTTCCTATTGACGAAACTAAGCGCCCAGAACTTCCTGGTTAAATCAGTCATAACGGACAAACATTTCTACAACCTAATCGTCAAAAATGGTAACCTTTATTTTGGCACCTCAGCCGGGATTTTTGTGTACAATAAAGAGATTGGGGATCTTGAGCTTTTAAACGCATCCATCACCTCCCAAATCGATGAGAACCTGATGGCTAATGCAGAAAAAATTATCTCTACGTCTACCCAATATAATTACCTCTTGCCCTCCTATTACCAGAATGATCAAAATCAGCATGTATTCTACGACTCGAAACTATTTATTATAGGACTAGGCACCCTCTTTATTTTTTCTGAATCTTTCTATAATCTCCAACCCTACTTTAGCGTTCGAGCCATTAGCAAAAACTATGTCGGCTCTTATGGAGGGATTTTTTACAAAGGAAATAAGTTAGAATTTCCAAAATCCACCGATGGTAAGATTAAAGAGTTTGCCAACAATACCTTCATTTGTTATGGGGGCTTGACTCATATCAAAGATGGCGTTCAAACCAATTATCAATCAGAAACCAATTACGAATTTACCATCCAGAACAGGAGTTATGGCTTAGCAAGAGACATTGAGGAGATTGATGATGCCAACTACCTCGTGTTTTCTACAACAGGAGTTTATTTGTTTAACCTAGATCTGCTAACAGTTCAATTGATTGAAGCCAGTAAATCGAGCACCCCTTTTTTGGTAAATAAGGAAACTTTTGGGAACAAATTAGCAGCCATCTACTTTTACAATGAACAAAAACTAGTTAAATACGGAGTTTCAGAAAATAAGACGGAAATCATCCACAAGTTCGATACAGCAATCAACTGCATCATCACAATTTCTAATTTTCAAGTCATTCTAGCTCTTGATAAAGAACAAAGACTACTTTCTTACCAACTAGATTTAAACACCAAAAAATTAAAAGAAAATCCAAAGGTCCTTGGTGAGTTTAAAGAAATAAAGGCACACTCCTTGGCTTCGTCTGCTAATTTTTTATTTGTAATCGGAGATCAAGGAGTTGATGTTTTGGATTTAAATACCAACCAACGCTACCCAAATGTAATTTCCCACGAAATGAATAGACTAGCTCAATTCAACTCGGGAGACACCTTGTTTCTAGGTGGAGTCAATGGACTTTACCGAATTGCCTCTAGCGATTTAAAATCACACCTAAGCGCTATGGAAGAAAAAAAGATTAATAAATCAAGCAATGATTTATTAACAAGCCCCAAACTAGTCCTAAGCATTGCGGGCATATTCCTCCTCCTGACTGGGTTTTGGTGGATTAAAACCCAACAAAAGAAGCGTAATTTAGTGAACCTATCGCCTGTAGTAACCAAGGAACATTTGGACCTTTTTATCCGAGAGCACCTCAGTACCGTTTCCATAGAATTACTCTCCACACACTTTCAGTTGACTGTAGGTGAATTGTACAAACTAATGGGCAGCAATAAACCTGGGGAATACATCCGTAAACTGCGCTTAGAAAAAGTGAAAGCGCTACGAGCAGAACAAAAGACTTTGGGAGAAATAAGTGCCACTACCGGATTCTCAGTGAGTTACCTCAAAAAAATCTAGTTTGCCACAACGCAGACTTATCCTTTTCTCAACGTCTGCTGCCAGCTCCAACTGTCTTTCATGCAATCTTCCAAGGAGAATTTGGGGTACCAGCCCAAGACTTGATTTATTTTGGTGGTATCGGCCCAGGTCTTCACCACATCTCCAGCCCTTCTTGGACCAATTTCATAGGCCAATTTTAGGCCATTGACTTTTTCAAAGGCATGGATCACCTCTAATACAGTGTTGCCTTTACCTGTGCCTACATTGAATACCTCGTAAAAATCAAGCGGCTTTTCAAAGAGAAAACGGAGCGCCTTCACATGCGCATCAGCCAAATCCACCACATGGATGTAATCCCGAACGCAGCTCCCATCGGGCGTATCGTAATCGTTACCAAAAACGGTTAGCTTCTGGCGAATGCCTGCGGCAGTTTGGGTAATGAAAGGAACCAAATTCTGTGGTGTGCCCATAGGTAACTCGCCAATCTTTGCACTTGGATGTGCCCCTACCGGATTGAAGTATCGAAGGGCCACTACGCGAATCAACGGTTTGCTTTTGACAAAGTCCTTCTATGAAAGGAGAATATAGGATTACTTAATTCATTCCTCTTTCTTTCAAGAGACTCCTGTAAACAGGCGATATCCTTATCAAACAGAATACCAATCTTAATGCTATCCCACTTCGACATTCTTCAATCGGCGTCCAGCGTTCGACATTAGCAAGATTGTACGAAGTACAAAGTACTATGTACCAAGACACTTAATTGAGCAGAATACCTGTCCTATTTCAAATTCTTAACTTCGGCATTCCTCACTCAGCCTTCGAAATTCGACATTAGAAAGATCATAGGAAGTACCAAGTACTATGTACCAAAATCCTTTAGGAGCAAAATTCTAATCCATTTGCAAATTCCTACTTGGTACTTGGTACCTGGTACATTGTACTATTCCCTACCAAATAGCCGCTTCGCCTCCAAAGAGTCGGTAGCTGAGCATAAACTCATGCGTTGCATTGGGCAACAGGTAGCTCTGCAGCATCGGCCATTCGTACACGTAGCCGAAGCGTACCTTACCCATCAAGACTCCCAACTGGGCATTGTTGGCATAGTCAACGCGGTGGCCGCTACCTACCCAGAATTTGTCTTTGAACAAAAACTTCAAGTTAAACTCCACATTGGATGGTAAGTCCGACTGGCTTCTCCACATCCAGTTTCCGATCACAGTCATGTTTTCGCTGAAGCGGTTGCGGTATCCTGCCTGAGCAATGCCTACCCGTGGCTTCTTGTCCATAAACACGTCTCCACTGCTGATGCTACCTTGGTTCACATTGTGAACCCCATAGGATACGTAGTAGTTGGGGTGCGTCACCGACATACCAATGTTTAAGTCCAGCACATTCATGTCTGCAAAGCCCCCTACATATTGGGCTAGGGTAGGATCATTTGCCTGTTCGGTGGTCAGTCGAGTTCCATCCAGGCGGATGCTGTTGATATTCAATCCCGCTCCCATACGCAGGCCCGCTTTCTCGCTCACCTGAATACGCGTAGCATAGCTTAGGATTAATTCGGTCTCTTTAAAAGCCCCGTACTCATCACTGAGTAGATTCACTCCCACAGCATTCTTCCCTAGGTCAGAGTTACCCCCCAAGTTGGCAAAATCCAGTTCCGCAGACACAAAGTTCATCTTCGGAGCTCCTTCCCAGCCTGCCCATTGGTTTCGGACAAAGCCCTTCACCATCGACCCTTCGTAAGCCGTCAACGCAGAATTCAAGTAGCCCTGCAAATGGCTAAACTGGGACATGTATTTGCGGGATTGGGCAAATGTTCCTACTGAAAGTAGCAGGGCAAGGAGTAGTATGGATATCTTTTTCATATTTTTTTTATTAGAAAAAAGAGCCAAGATTCAAGAAACGAGACTTATTTCGTATCGATACGAAATACGTATGACCTATAAAATCTCAATTCAACATTCTGCACTTGGCGTTCAACATTCGAAATTGGTTTACAGAATCAGGAGGCAGGAAACGTGAAGCAAGATATATGAGATCGGTATGATTCACAAAATCCCGCTTCAACATTCTGCACTCAGGATTGGAAATTCGACATTAGTATAAATACCGTACTTCGCCTGCCCGCCGTGACGGGTATTTCGTAGCTCTCATTTACGTTCTACCACCTTATACACCCCCCCATTCGTCTTACTCATCACATACAAACGATTGGCGGCGTCTCTCCCAAATTTTAGATCTACCCGATCCTGACCCACCAGCGACCGCAGGGACATTTCCTTGCCTTGATAGCGAATCCCCCAGGTTTGTACTAAGGAGTTATCCACATTCAAATCAGTAAAAAACAGCCTCCCTGTAGGTACATCTCCAAAGACAACCTTCCCCTTCAGGGATCCATCCGCTACCGTATATCCCCCGATAATAGCCACGCTCTCGTCGTGTTCCAATTGGACTTTTGGATAGGTTACACCTTGTTTTGCGTCGTCCTCGGGCAAGGGATAGAGACTGCGGAAACTGCCATAAGGATTGATGACAAAGGTTCCTTCCCGAATCGGCCAGCCGTAAAACCTACCCGGCTCGATGCGATTGATCTCCTCGATGCTGTGTTGCCCAATGTCCGTGGCATACAATTGCCCTTTCTCGTCCCAGAAAATCCGATTCGGGTTTCGAAATCCAAAGGCATAGACCTCTCCCGCAAACTCTTTCTTACCGAAAAATGGATTGGTAGAAGGTATTCCATATTTTCCGTTTCTTCCTGTTTTTCCAAGAGGATCTATGCGCCAAATGCTGCTGTACATGCCTTTTCCGCCATGATTGGAGATTTCTGGAAACCCATTTTCGGCCGTTCCCCCATCCCCATAGCCCACATATAAGAGCCCATAATCATCCGAAAGGCCTCTTTTAGCATGAGGATTGAAGGCCAACTCCTGCATCCCATGGGCCTGGGAGGAATTGTTTACGCGTAAAATCTCTCGGTTTGTTCCCTGAAACACGCTTGCCTTCGGATCAGTGGCTTTCCACTCGGTCAGCACCCATTGCATAAAAACCTTCAAACTATCCGTATAGCCTACATCGGCTTTGCCTGAACCACCCGGCTCGGTGTGGGAAGTATAGAAAAGCCCGTTTTTTGCGAATTCAGGGTGAAAAGCAAAGCTTCCTAAGCCTGTGGCCCAACCCGGCTTACTGACCATTTTTGGGCGTAACTTCAGCAGCGGTAGGTACAGTTGAGGTTTTTGGTTCACTATTTCATACAATCCTACCCGCTGATCGTTGATCATCAATCGATCCGTACCAGGAATCGGCTCCATCTTGGTCATCTTGGCCAGCGGAGCCACGGAATCAGATGCGGGCAGCTGCGCAAAAAAATCCAAGTCAAGCCGAATCCCGGAATCCTGTACTTTATCGGGAATCAAATTGGCCGTGGTGTCTCCTGAAATCGGAATCGGTGTGGTAGAAAAGGTGTGCAAATAGCTCAAGAGCGCATCAAGATCTCCTTCTTTCAATTGTGGATAACTCGGCATTTCGGTGCGGTATTTTTCCAAAAGAGCAAGAGCGCGAGGGTCTTTATCAGCTAGTACAGCCCCTGGGTTTTTGATAAAAGCACGGATCCAACTCGACTCTACTTGTCGCGTAAGCCCGCTGAGATTGGGGCCGATGGCATCTTGATCAAAACGGTGACAGGAGGTACAATGCTGCTCAAAAAGTTGCTTGCCTTTCGTAATCTGACTCGCTTCGGTGGAAATATCGATTCCAAATTCCTTTTTTTCTGAACTACAGGCTATTAGAAACAACCCCAGTAATCCATACAAGATCATCGCTTTATTCATAGAACTAAGATCTCTTTTTTTAACTATTGTACAAAGTACCAAGTACCTGCCTGCGGTAGGCGAGCAATGTACCTTGCCTGCGGCAGGCAGGAAAGATCCTTAAAGAGCAGAATTTTGCTCCAAATGCAAATTCCTACTTCGTACTTGGTACCTCGTACATTGTACTATTTAGCCAAATCCGCAATCTTCACATGCGTCTTAATCAAATTCGAGCTGGCTTTAGCGACGAGTTTACCGGATTCCTTGCGAATTTCTGCTTCCCAATGGTTCAGGTTGGCTCCAGAACGCACCAGTCGTGCACTCACTTCGAGCCGCTCACCTACCTGTGCAGCTGACAAAAAATCAACCGACAAGTTGATGCTCGTCATCAAAAACTCCGATCCTGCCACAAAATTACCCATCCCAATCACGTCGTCTAGCATCAAGGAGGCGATGCCCCCATGCAAAATGCGGCCAGGATTGCACATATCAGGACGTACGGTGTAGG
>JBEDEY010000281.1:0-6282 GCA_041175425.1 Bacteroidota bacterium
GGAGAAACAAGGGAATTGTATCCAAACCGAAGCAAGGTCGTGTCAAACTCAGGATTCATGCCCACATAGGCGGTATAGGTTTCATCGTCAAAAGGAAGGGAATGACCCTCATTCTCAGACTTCCAGGGCTGAATATGAATTTGTGTAAGTCCCATGCTCCGCTCTTGCGTCACGAGAAACTTTGAAAACAAATCAAAATCTTCCAGTAGCACCTCTGGTCGGTGTGGAATCACTTCAACCCAATTTTCTTTGCTTGGGGAGGTGATGGGGGCTTTGACCAATTTGAAATTTTGTGCTTGGTCATTGGTTCGGATGTAGAAATATTCTCCAAAATGGTCTGCGGCATATTCAAGATGTGGAATTCGGGCTTGCAGGATTTGGAGAGGTGCCGTGGGTTGTTCTGCTGGGACAAATCGAACCTCGGAACTGATGGTACTCTCCGAATGGATGAGAATGTATTTTTCCGATTTGGTTTTGTGTACTACGCAAGAAAATTCTTCGTCCAATTCCTCGTAAACAAGTTGATCCGTGGAGCAGGAGCTGCCCAAGATGTGTTTGTAGATTTGATAGGAACGGAGGGTTTCTGGGTCTTGTTTGGAGTAAAAAATACTGCTTTGATCTGCCGCCCAGACAAAATTACCCGTAACCTCAGGAATCTGATCTTCCAACATCTCCTGAGTTTCTAAGTTCTTAAAGTGGAGCGTATAAATCCTTCTACCTACCTCATCGGCTGCAAAAGCAAGGATTTTTTGGTTGGTACTCGTTGCAGCTTGGCCAACTTGGAAGTAACTCTTTCCAACAGCAAGCATATTCACATCTAGGATAACTTCTTCTTCCGCTTCAAGACTCCCTAGCTTTCGACAAAAGATCGGGTACTCACTTCCTTGTTCGTATCGGGTGTACCAGAAATAGCCAGATTTAAAGTAGGGAACACTTTCGTCTTGCTCTTTGATCCGGCCTTTCATCTCCTCAAAAAGTTGCTTTTGCAATACCTCTGTAGGCTTCATGACCTCTTTTAGATAGGCATTTTCAGCATTCAGGTAATCGATCACTTCTTGATTTTCCCGTTCATTCATCCAGTAGTAGGGATCTTGGCGTTGGTGGCCATGGATTTCAAGGAGCTGTGGTTTTTTGATTGCAATAGGCGCTGGCATAGTGGATTATTTGGATGCAAGGTTACTGAAAATTTACAAATCTAATGGGGCATTTGCCTATATTACTGAAGGAAGTTGAATTCATTTGTATTCAGCTAGTCCGAATACTCTTTTTCCTGAGGGGTTGGGTGATTTTAACTAAGAAATCACGTAATTTAATTGAGCCGATTGTTTTGGTCTAGTTCATTTTACTCACTTATTTAATTCGAAATCAAATGACTTTTTTCAAACAGTTTAAAGAATTTGCAGTCAAGGGCAATGTCCTAGATTTGGCTGTCGGGGTGATCATCGGTGCAGCTTTTGGCAAGATTGTTTCTTCCTTTATCAGCGATGTAGTGATGCCGCCTTTGGGCTTACTTGTTGGGGGAGTGGATGTCAAACACCTGAATTTGGTCCTGAAGGAGGCCAGTATAGATGCAAACGGGGCTGTAGTGGAGGCAGTGACCTTGAATTATGGAATGTTTATCCAAAATGTAGTGGATTTTACCTTTATCGCTTTTGTGATTTTTGTGGCGATTAAGGGAATCCATACCCTCAAAAAGAAAGAAGAAGCCCCAGAAGAAAAACCAGAAGCTACGCCAACAGAGAAACTGCTGGAAGAAATTCGAGATTTACTAAAAAAATAACCGCTCCTTCTAATCCTAAAGGAGCGGTTTTTTCTAGTTGAAATGAATTACTTGCCCGGGCCTCGTTGTCGATCGTACAAGTATCGATTGAAATCGCGTGCTATATTTTGAAGCAGAAGCAATTGTCTGTAAGTCAATATCTTGGATGCTTCAGCGATAAAGACTTTTTCCTCATCCACGAGTTTCTGCTGGAGCTGCAGTTTTTGGTTTAGTTTAGATTTGGCTTCTTCCTCACCGATGGTTTCTGCGCCCCGACTAAGATCTCCCATAGTTCGCATCAGAGTTTCCCTAGAGTTGGTAAATGCATTGAACACCGGCCAAAATTTCTCTGCTTGCTCTGGTTTGAGGCTAATTCTAGTGGTGATGTAGGCGATTCGAGCTGTTTGAAGCCGTTCTGGATCTATGGCCTCACGACCACCGCCACCACGCTGTCCCCATACATTTCCTGCTGCGAGCAAGCAAAGCAAGAGGAGGTACATCCGGAATTGTTTCATCGGGCTTAAAACCATGTTTCTTCTTCTGTCCATAGTGGTTCTGATTTAGCTAATTCTTCTTCAATAATTTGATCTAATAGTTCATTTGGGTTGTCTGAAAGACTGAGAACATCCTCAGCATTCCATTGTTCGCTCTCGATGTACAGCAAAGCCTCTTCGTCAGGGTTGATTGGTGTGGAGGTGCTGGTGTTAAATTCACCCGCCTGCCATAGCCCAACTCCCAGAAGCACGGCCGCAGCGGCTACCCAAGTCCAGTTTCGACTTGGTTTTGGACGACTAGCTCGAGCCATTATTTTTTCAGGGAGTTCCTCAAAGTAGTTTTCAGGAACTTGAAACGGCTGTTGTTTTGGAATCTTTTGCATGCTTTTGTTAGACTTCGTTAGTTGTCAAGGGTTTATTCTTGGGTAAGTTCTTGTTCAATTTTTTTCACAGCATGGTGGTAGCTGGCTTTCAATGCCCCCACAGTCGTGCCCGTTATTTTTGAAATTTCCTCGTAACTCAGATCTTCTTCATACTTCAAATGAAATACAAGCCGTTGTTTGTCAGGAAGTTTTAACAAGGATTTCTGAAGTTTAACTTGAATCTCGTCTCCACTAATCGTAGCACCGGAATCGACATAAGATTCCAATTTTTCTTGGTGGTCGTCCAATGAAAAGAAGTAGCGTTTTTTCTTTTTTTCGAGAAAAGTCAGGGACTCGTTCGTAGCGATTCGGTAAAGCCAGGTGAAGAGGGAGGAATTTCCTTCAAATCGATCCAGGGCCTTGTAGGCTTTGATGAAGGTGTTTTGGGTAAGGTCATCCGCATCTTCATGGATCAGTACCATGCGCCGGATTACCTGATAAACAGATTTTTGATAGGTTTCGATCAGCTCTCTAAAGCCTAACTCCTTGGTGAAAGGAGAGCGGATGCGGGCCAAAAGTTCTTGATCGTTTACCTTCATTTATGGCAGTTAGACCTCGATAGGTAGGAATGGTTTAATGGATTGAACCAAGCACTTCACTTCTGATGAAGATTTAGGCAAGGGTACATCGGTTTCAAGTCAGCCCACTCGAGGAATTATGTGCTTGGAGATCAACTGAATCGCTATTCAGCAGTCCATTAGATTTCTACCAAATAATCTAATACTCCTGCATTTTTACCTTTAGGTCGGCTTACCAGTAAGGGAACGCGGTTGTTAAATTGAATGAGTCGCTCTGCCATACTCCCAATATGGAGTGCAGTCGATGCTGTTTTCCCTTTTGTGCCAATTAAAATAGCGTCTACCTGAAGTTCAACCGCTGCTGCCACAATCTCCTGAACAGGATTGTCGTCTTCATCCGGAGTATAGACAGGTGTAATTTTTATCCCTTTGGTGTCTATTTTTCGAATAAATTTCTTGAAATGTTCTCCCGCATTATTTTTCAAGAGCTGTGTAAACTCCTCAAAACTTTTTCCGGTAAAGTGATAGCCCGAAGGGACAGTGAATACATTTTGAAAGAATAGTTCGGGGTCCTTCCCGTATTTTTTGGACCATAAAATCCCATCCTCCAACGCATTTTTCGAATGTTCTGAGAAATCACTTGGCACTAGAAGCTTGGAAAATTTCGGCTGTGCATTTTCTGGGACAATAAGTAAAGAGCAAGTGGATCTTCTCGATAGCCGTTGAGTAGCTACTCCTGTACCCACAAGAGCCACTTTTCTTCCCAAAAGAATTAAGTCAGCAGATTTTTCATCTGCTAGCTTTAGGATTTTTTTGGATAGGTTTCCTTCCTTCACTACAAAGCTCAGGTCAAGCCCTTTGATTTTTGGAAAATTGGCTGCAACCAATCCTTCCATGTAGGCTCTTCGCTCTTCCATCATCTGATCGATCAGATTTGGAAACGCCACCTGCAATTCTTTTGGAAGGGAGAAGTTTTTGATCACGTTCGTGAAGTAAATCTTTTTTACTTGATTCACTTTTGCGATAAATCCAGCAAAGGCAATTAAGGTCTGATCTAACGGACTTTGGTCAAGACAGACAATCAATTTTTTTATCGGATACATGAGGTTTGAAAGTAACTTGGGATAAAGGTAAGCGTTGTCAAATATTCTTTGGATTCCTATAAAAATATTTTTTCTGGTTTGGAAGCGAGTCACCTGTGACTTTGAACTAAAAGGTTAGTTTTTAATCAGTCGGGATTGATTAGTAGGAGAGCGTTAACTTGTGGATAAGGGGATGAAAATTGCACAAATTCTTCTGGCCTTCCTTAGCCAAGTTATGTGCTGCTCGGTGTATCTTTGATGCATCCGGGCCGTCGACTTGTTCGAACTTCACAAATTAACAACAATACCGAGTAAAGCCCCCTTCAAAATCAGGCCTCACCCCGTCCCGATAGCTATCTGGATCGGGCCTCGCTCAAAAAGCAGGATAACAGTGGAAGGTTGCGATCTAAGGCAGCTCAAATCTTGTCAAACTAGAGGTTTCGTAACACTCTTAGGCCCGGATTATTTTCCTCTATTTTTTAGCCAAGCCCATTCTTCTTTGCCCACACCCAATAGGGCAGAGCTACCCACAAACACCCCAATGACCAGTAGTGAAGTAGTTAGAATGGATAAGAAAGGGTTGGATAAAGCAGGACTCAAATACAGCGCAGATACCGTACCTACTCCCACCACTAAGATTTTTAGCGTTTCTACACTGAAGGGATCCAGATTGAGCTTCCACTTTAGGTATCCGTACTTGACTAAATTGTAGGCGAGCATGACTGCAGCAGAACCCAAAGCAGCACCTTCGATGCCCATTACTGGAATTAAAAAATAGTTGGCGGCAATCAGCAAACCACTCATGCAGACCGTAAGAAGCAGATTAAATCGGTAGTAGGAGGAGAATACTAGAATCTCAGAATTCAGGGAAAAGGCGACATCCACCAATTTACCAAGGGCAATAATAAACACCACCCATTTACCAGTTTGGTAGATTTCCCGGTTGGGCACAAAGTGGTAAATCGAGTCGATATTGGCCCAAATAAGTGCAAAGAGTAGCAAACAAATGTAGAGTTGCCGATTGGAAAGCTGCCGATAGAGGAGGTTGATTTCCTGGATTCGCTGCTGCGCAAAATGTTCGGCGATCAAGGGCATGGCAACTTGTGAAATCGCCCTTCTTGGAAGCTCAATCACGAGAGCCATGTAAAATGCTATGGAATAGATGGCATTGGCCTCCAAGCTCAGCATAGAGCTGATCATGACCGAGTCTATTTTTAGGATGAGCGTGGAAGCAGCCGTAGCCAAAAAGGTGATCAGGCTGTATTTCAGCAAGGAACTTTTAAATCCTTCTGGAAAATGTCCCCAGGAAAAATCCAGTTTGAATACGCCTAGCCAGCCCATGTAAGCACCCACGCCAAGCATTGAAGCGCCATATACAAGAACTAGCCCTTGCATGACTTGGTCAAAATCAATCCATTTGAGCAAGTAAAGGGCGACCAAAATGGAGGTGAGGAGTCGAAGGAAGACTTCTCTAAAAAAGGTAGGGATCCCTACTTTGACAAAGGACCGCGCAAAAGCATCCAAAACACTACTCCATACTGAAAACAAGGCGACAAGTAAGGCGACACCAAGAAAATTGATGACCTCAGGGGAATTGGAAGCAAATAGGGAGATCACCTGTTGCTTAAATCCAAAAAAGAGGAGGGACACTGCCCCAAATCCCAAGAAAGAGAAAAGTAAGCTAAAGGTCAGTAGTGCAGCATGGTTTCGTTCAAGCTTCGGAAAATAGCGAGTAATGCCATGACCCAAACCCAATTGCGCAAAAGGAACAAGCAGCAATCCTAAATCTTGAATGGTGCGAAATGTCCCCAGTTGTGTAGTGTCCAAGGCATAAGGATAGAGCCATAGGACATTGATATAGCCCAATACCACCCCGAAATAAGAGAAAATGGTGGTTTGTATGCTTTGGAAGGCTATTTTTCGCATAAGCCAAACTTCACTAAAATAATTGGGAAATCCATGTGCCCCTGCCAGACTTTAGGACTTGGCACATTTGTCGCAACCTGC
>JBEDEY010000282.1:0-5620 GCA_041175425.1 Bacteroidota bacterium
TTTCTTTTTTGTTAGCCCGATCTTTGGGCAATCTTTAACCTCCTCGGAGCAGTATCACCAACTGCTTCAGTTGCGAGAGACCAAGCGGGTATTGTATGTAGCCGCACACCCAGACGATGAGAATACCCGTATGATTGCCTATTTGGCCAATGGGGAGCATGCAGATGTGGCTTATTTGAGCCTTACCCGAGGCGATGGAGGACAAAATCTCATCGGAAAGGAATTGGGAGTTGAATTGGGGCAAATCCGTACCCAAGAATTGATTAAGGCACGCTCCGTTGATGGTGGACAGCAGTATTTTACGCGCGCACTGGATTTTGGCTATAGCAAAGATCCAACTGAAACACTTCAAAATTGGGATAAAGAGAAGGTCCTGGCAGATGTGGTATGGGCAATTCGTAGCTTTCAACCCGATATCATCATTACCCGATTCAATACAACTCCTGGCATTACCCATGGGCATCATACCACCTCGGCCATCCTTGCCAATGAAGCTTTTGCGCTTTCGGGTGATTCCAAAGCCTTTCCAGAGCAGTTGACCTATTTAAAACCTTGGCAGGCGAAGCGGATCTTTTTCAATGCTTACAATTTCAGAGGGGAGTTTGAACCTGAAAAAGGGAAACGCTACTATGCAATGGAAGTAGGAGGATACAATCCCATTTTAGGTAAAACCTACCACCAACTTGCCGCAGATAGCCGGACCATGCACAAGTCTCAGGGATTTGGATCCACAGCTGGAGCCGGAAATGCCAAGGACTTTCTGGAACAAGTAGGTGGAGAATCCTATGAAAATACGCCGTTTGATGGTGTTGAAAGCCGTTGGGCTTCGGTGAAGGGTGGATTAGCGATAAAAGCCCAGTTGGACCAACTCTTGGGAAGTTTCAATCTAGTGGAGACCTCCAAGAACCTGCCCGCCTTGCTCTCGATCCGTGAGGCCATGCAGAAATTAGAGCCAAGCACCCCCTGGGTCGCAGGTAAACTAGCCAAATTGGATCAACTGATTTTTCAATCGCTAGGGTTAAAGATGGAATTCGTAACCACAAGAGAACTAGGTCATCCAGGCGAAAAAATAACGGCAGAATTGCTGGTTGTCAATCCTTCTGATGAACCGATTTCAGAAATTTCTTTGCAGGTTGGCGATAACTATTATGTTGGAAAAGACACCAAAGGAAATGTGGATACTAGACTTCCTGTTTCTTTTGATGTTTCCAATCAAGAAAAATTTTCCCAGCCTTATTGGCTAGAGGAACCCTTGGACGGAGCCCTTTTTTCGATTCCAAATCAATGGAACATTGGGCTTCCCTACAAAGAAAAAGTTGGCGGAGACCTGACCTTTGATTTGGGTGGGCAGAAATTCAAGGTAACCGTTCCCTTGGTCCATAAATTCAATGATCCCATCGATGGAGAAGTGAAGCAGCCTTTTACCCTAGTACCCGAGGTAGACCTTTCGCTGTCGAAAGAATTGGTGTTCCTTGTGGAAGGAGCGGACCCAACTGTGACTGTAACGGTCAACTTTAGAGATCAATTGTTGGAAGGCACGCTAGAATTTGAAGGCCTAAGCGCTAGTCAATTCAAGGTGGTAGGGGTAGAAGAGTTCCCAGCCCAGAAAAAGCGAACCTATACGGTAACTTTTCTTCGAGGACAAAATGGTAGGAAGGAGATCAGAGCACGCTTTAAGAGTATTTCTGGTAATGTATTTGACCAAGTAATTCACCGCATTTCCTATCCTCATATTCCCAATTTGACCTATTTTAGTCCAGCACAACTCCAACTGATTCAAGAAGACTGGAAAGTTTCTGGTGGAAAAGTAGGTTACATCGTAGGCGCTGGAGATGAAGTGCCTGAGGTATTGTATGCGTTGGGATATCAAGTTAGTTTCCTCGAAGAAGGTAATTTGGAATTGAACGAGTTGAAGTACTATCAAGCGATAGTAGTGGGGATACGTGCCTACAATACGCAAGAATTTTTAGCGAGTAAGCAGCAGGTCTTGCTAGATTATGTAAAAGCCGGGGGCAATTTAATCCTGCAGTACAATACCAATACGCCATTGGTGACGCCAAACTTGGGTCCTTATCCTTTTGTCATAGGTAGAGATCGGGTGACAGTGGAAGGATCTCCAGTGGTAGGAGATTGGAAACATGGGTTGCTCAGTACTCCCAATCGAATGGATGAGAAGGATTTTGAGGGCTGGGTTCAGGAGCGTGGGCTTTATTTTGCATCCAAAGTAGACGAGCGCTACCAAAGTCCCCTGACCTTCCAGGATCCTGGTGAGCCTGCAAATTCAGGGGCATTGATTACAGCCCAGCTAGGAGCTGGAACCTTCACGTATACTGGACTTTCCTTTTTCAGGCAATTGCCTGCAGGCGTGTCTGGAGCGATTAAATTAGTGATCAACTTGATTGAGCAATAGCATGGAAGAAAATCAAATTCCCTGGACTAAAATTTACCTTGGTTTGATGGCCAGCCTGGTCGTGATGATCTCCCTTATGTATGCCTTAACCCTTGCGTATTCATGAGTACTTTAGATTGGGCAGTTCTATTTTTAACCCTGGTTTCCATTGCCGTTTACGGGATGTACAAAACTCGCGGTAAGCAAAGTTTAGAAACCTACCTCAAAGGCAATAAGGATAATTGGTGGACCATTGGCCTATCCATTATGGCTACTCAAGCCTCTGCGATCACTTTTTTGAGTACACCTGGACAGGCCTACGAGGATGGGATGCGCTTTATCCAATTTTATTTTGGGTTGCCCTTGGCCATGATTATTATCTCGGTTGCCTTCGTACCTATCTATTACAAGTTGAAGGTGTATACGGCCTATGAATACCTGGAAAATCGATTTGATCTCAAAACAAGGACGCTAACTGCCCTCTTATTTATCGTGCAGCGGGGATTGGCAGCGGGGATTACCATCTATGCGCCGGCGATCATTTTATCCACCTTGCTTGGCTGGAACTTGACCTTAACCAACATTTTTATTGGGGTCTTGGTCATCGCCTATACCGTTTCTGGGGGGACAGAAGCAGTTTCGATTACCCAAAAGCAACAGATGGCTGTGATGATGGGAGGCATGGTTTTGGCAGGTATCATGGTGATTCAATTGCTACCTATTTCCATGAAAGAGGCCCTGCAAGTGGCTGGAAAAATGGATAAGCTAAATGTGGTCAACTTTGAGTTTGACTTGGCCGACCGCTATTCGTTTTGGTCAGGGATGACTGCAGCCGTGTTTTTGTTTTTAAGTTACTTCGGAACGGATCAAAGTCAGGTACAACGCTACCTTTCTGGTCAAACCTTGACCCAGAGCCGAATGGGGCTGCTGATGAATGGATTTTTGAAAATCCCCATGCAGTTCTTAATTCTGTTTATTGGGGTATTGGTTTTTGTATTTTACCAATTTATCCCTCCTCCGGTACACTTCAATCAGGTACAAACGGAGGTCCTTCGCCAAAGTGAATATGGTGCTGATTTTTCACGTTTAGAGCAATCGTACCATGCGAATTTTGATTCTTCCAAGCAGGTATATAAGGAACTGTTGTCCTCCATGGATGAGGGTAAAGAAGCTTCTACTGAGGAATTGACCAGTACCTTGAAAGGGTTGAAGGCTGAGCAGCAGGAAATCCGAGAAGAAGTAAAGTCTTTGCTACTTACCCATGATCCTGAGACAGAAACTCGGGATACGGACTACGTCTTTATGCGCTTCGTGATGGATTACTTACCTACAGGTGTGGTGGGATTGTTGTTTGCAGCCATTTTTGCTGCGGCCATGTCCTCTTCCTCCTCCGAGTTAAATGCCCTAGGTAGCACGACCACGGTGGACTTGTACAAGCGATCCATCCGGAAGGAAGCGAGTGACAACCATTATGTGATGTCCTCCAAGTTGTTTACCGCATTTTGGGGCTTTGGAGCGATTCTTTTTGCGACTTATGCCTCCTTATTTGAAAACTTGATTCAGGCAGTGAATCTCCTCGGATCCTTATTTTATGGAACCATCTTGGGGATTTTTGTGGTCGGATTCTTTATTAAGTGGATCAAAGGGAAGGCTGTATTTATAGCAGCAATTGGGTCTCAGGCTCTGATTTTAGTGGTTCACTTCTTCAATGGCAAAGGACTTATGGGCTTTGAGTGGAACATTGGATTTTTGTGGTACAATGCCATCGGCTGTTTGGCGGTTGTTTTATTTGGTTTGCTGCTTCAACTCTTTGTAGGTGGCAGCTCCAACAAAAAATAAATTCTGAGGAAGAACTCAGTTTTGATCAAAAAAAGAAGCCTTCGAATTTTCGAAGGCTTTTTTACTATTTATCTTATTCTCTGCTTTTTCATCACTAACCAGAGAAAAGAGGGTTTGAGGTTCAATTAGGTGAGCTGTGGACCGTTGACTGTGGTCTGTCAACGATTATCCGCAGTTTTAAATATCCGAGCTGAGCTAGGGCATGATTGCGGATAATCCTATTGTTTACTTAATCGATTTGATTAGTCGGTCATTCAAACCTACATAGTCTTGATTTTTTCCCTCTTCGGCCAACTTTTTAGATTTAGTAGCGGACTCCAAGGCTTCTGTTTTTTTGCCGAGACTCATTTCAATTTTTGCCTGCAAGTGAAGGGTCCAGTACTTTGGATCACTTGAAGTGGATTGTTTGATCCAAGTGTAGGCTTGGTTCATGTCCTTGTTGCTTGTGAAGTAATAATTGGCAGCTTGATAAAGCAAAGCTGGATTTGTGCTTTGGGCATCAATTACCTGCTTTTTGATGTCTGCCATGACAATGGGATCCACCTCTGTTTGAATGGTAAACTCTACTCTAGTTTGTTCCCATTTGATGGAAAGATCTGCACTTGCATCCGTCAAATTGCTGAAACCGATTTCAAATGAGTCATACATTCTGCTGGTTTTGGCAGGAGTTGCGTTGAATCGAAGGATGTCATCTTTCGCTTCGTAGCCAATTGCTCCCCATAGTTTGGTGTTTTTGCTGAGGATCATCGTCCAAGAAGACTTGCCAGGAATGGAATAGAGGGCGTAGGAGCCAGCAGGAACCTTAGTTCCACTGATGCTAACTTCTGTAGAGAATGTGAGGACTGTTGCCCCATTGGCACCTGTTCTCCAAACTTGTCCAAAGGGTACAAGCTCCCCAAAGATTTTTCTACCCTTGGTGCTGGGGCGGCTAAAATCCACGGTCACATCGGTGAGCCCCACTTTTTGAATTATTTTTGAGCTTGGGCTTGCCTGTGGCATTTGAATTTGTTGGGCTAGACTCGAAAAACTTGTGAGGAGTAAAGCAAGGAAGAGAACTTTGATTTTGGTAGACATAGCTTTATGATGTAAGTGGAATAGATTTGAGTTTAACTGACGCAATGATTTTTTGTTCTTCCGTCAATGCAACTGCAATTTCTTGGTTTATTCTAGTTTTTTTTAAAAAAGAGAAAGGAATTTGATGAATGAATTTTTTGCCCTGCTGGAATGACCTACTTTAGGTTCTTCTTAGCTTCATGTTTATGAGTATAGCCATCATTAGTCCTGGTAGAGATCCAAAGGCGTGGATAGCGGCACTTCAGTACCATCATCCAGACCTAGATTTGCAAATCTTTCCACACATTGATCGACCGGAAGATGTGGAAATGGCCTTGC